>CP099826.1:0-172971 GCA_029851245.1 Candidatus Shikimatogenerans bostrichidophilus | reverse complement strand
ACCACCAGATTTAAGACCTTTAGTACCTTTAGAAGGTGGTAAATATGCTACTTCTGATTTAAATGATTTTTATAGAAAAATTATTATTAGTAATAATAGATTAAAAAAATTATTACAAATTAATGCACCTAAAATTATATTAAAAAATGAAAAACGTATGCTACAAGAAAATGTAGATTCATTATTTGATAATTCTAAAAAAATATTTGCTATAAAATCAGAAAATAGAAAATTAAAATCTTTATCAGATATATTAAAAAGTAAACTAGGTATATTAAGATTAAATTTATTAGGGAAAAGAGTAGATTATTCTGGTAGATCAGTAATAGTAGTAGAACCAAATTTAAAATTATATGAATGTGGATTACCTAAAAATATAGCTGTTGAAATATATAAACCATTTTTAATTAATAAATTAGTAAATTTAGGAATAGTTGATACAATAGAATCTGCTAAACAATTAATAATTAATAAAAAAAAAATAATTTGGAAAATATTAAAATTAATAATTAAACAACATCCAATATTATTAAATAGAGCACCAACATTACATAAATTAAATATACAAGCATTTTTTCCAAAATTAATTAATGGTAAAGCTATTAAATTACATCCATTAGTATGTTCTGCATTTAATGCAGATTTTGATGGTGATCAAATGGCTGTACATTTACCTTTATCTAAAAAATCTATTTTAGAAACACAATTATTATTATTATCTACACAAAATATTTTAAATATTTCTAATGGTAATCCAATAATTTACCCGACACAAGATATTATTTTAGGATTATATTATATAACTATATATATAAAAAATAAAAATAAAAAAAAAATTAAAATATTCTCTACTTTTAAAGAAGTTATAATAGCATATAATTTAAAAATTATTAAAATACATGATAATATAAAATTAAAATATAAAAATAAAATTATTAATACTACAGTTGGAAGAGTAATATTTAATAACATTTTACCTAAAAAAATTAAAAATAAATTTAAATTTATTAATACAATAATTTCTAATAATAATATAAAAGAAATAATTAAATTAATTTATCATTACACTAATGTAGTAATAACTACACAATTCTTAGATAATTTAAAAAATTTAGGTTTTTATTATGCATTTAAAGCAGGATATACTTTTAATATTAAAAATATTATTACTCCTAATAATAAAAAAATAATATTATATAAAACTATTAAAAAAATTAATAAAATTAACAAATATTATAATATGGGATTAATTAATTATAATAATAAAAATTATAAAATATCAGAAATTTGGAATAATACTATTAATAATATTTCAAATATTACTTTTAATAATATTAAAAAAACAAATAAAAAATTAAATTCTATATATTATATATTAAAATCAGGGGCAAGAAGTACTAAAATTCAAATAAGACAATTATCAGGTATTAGAGGATATATAGATAAAATGACTAATTTTGATGATAATATTGATAACGATATACCAATAATTTCAAATTATTTAGAAGGATTAACATCATTAGAATATTTTATCTCTACTCATGGTTCTAGAAAAGGATTAACTGATACAGCATTAAAAACTGCAGATTCTGGATATTTAACTAGAAGATTAATAGATTCTGCACAAAATATTATTATTACTGAATATGATTGTAAAACTATTAAAGGAATAAAAATTAAAAAATATTATTTATCTAATAATGAATTATTTGGAAAATTTATATTATATAATGTAGTGATTAAAAATAAAATTATTATTAAACGTGATAAATTAATAAATTATGAAATTATTAATAAAATTATAAAATATAAAAATAAAATAAAATATATTATAGTTCGTTCACCATTAACTTGTGATTCTAAAAATGGTATATGTGCAAAATGTTATGGTAGTAATTTATCAAATAATAAAATAGTAAATATAGGAGATACTGTAGGTATAATAGCCGCTCAATCTATTGGAGAACCTGGTACTCAATTAACTTTAAGAACTTTTCATATAGGTGGTATTGCTAATAATTATAAATATTATAATGATTCATATTTATTATCTAATTATAATGGTAATATTAAACTATATAATTTAAATTATATAAAAATTAAAGATAAAAATAATAATAGTTATAAATATATAGTAATTTCTAGAAATACTAAATTTAAAATTTATAAAAATAATAACCTATTATATTATGATAATATTCCATATGGAAGTATTATAGATTTTTATAAAAATAAAATTATTAAAAAAGGTGATATAATATATAGATGTAATCCTTATTATACTTTATTCTTTTCTGAATATAATGGTATTATTAAATTTAAAAATATAATTCATAATATTACTTATAAAATATATAATAATAATATTTTTAATAATAATAATGAAAAAATTATTATATACAATAAACAATTAACTCCTAATATTTTTATTATTAATAATAAAAATAAAATTTTAAAAAAATATATTTTACCTATTGGTGCATATTTAAATGTTAATAATAATCAAAAAATTAAAAAAGGTAAAATATTATTTAAAATTCCTATATTAAATACTAAAACTCAAGATATTACTGGTGGAATTGCAAAAATTTCTAATTTATTTGAAGCTAGAAATTATAATGATAATACTTATGCGGTAATTTCTGATATTGATGGTATAGTAAAATATGGAAAAATTAAAAATAATAAAATTGAAATTTCAATTAATAATTACAAACAAAATATTAAATTTAATTATTTAATTAATATTAATTCACAAATATTAGTATTTAATAATGAATATATTAAATATGGTAGAAAAATTTCTGAAGGTTATATACCTTTAAAGAAAATTTTATATATTAAAGGATTAGTAAAATTTTATAAAATTTTTATTAAAAAAATTCAAAATATATACATTTCTCAAGGGGTTAAAATTAATAATAAACATTTTGAAATTATTGTTAATCAAATGTTAAAAAAAGTAAAAATTATTAATTGTGGAGATACTAAATTTATTGATGGTGAAATTGTTGATATTAATTATTTTTTTAAAATTAATAATAAATTAAAAAATAAAGTAGTAATTGTAGATTGTAAAAATAACAAAAAATTTTATAATGGTAAAATTATTGATAAATATAAAATATATATTGAAAATGAATATTTAAAATTATTAAATAAAAAATTAATAATTACTAGAAAAGTAATATTTGCAATTGCAAAACCTACTTTACAAGGAATATCTAAAGCTGCCTTAAATAATTCATCATTTATTTCTTCTGCTTCATTTCAAGAAACTACTAAAGTATTTAGTGAATCTGCGTTAAGTGAAAAGATTGATAATTTAAAAGGTTTAAAAGAAAATGTAATAATAGGTAAAAAAATACCTGCTGGTACAGGAATATATAAAAATAAAAAAATTAATATTTATTATAAAAATAAAAATAATAAAAATGAAAATAAATAAAAATAAATTTAAATTTATTAAAACTATTATTAATAATATTATTATAAAAAATATAAATATTAAAATTTATTATACTAATAAAAAAATAAATAATTTATTTGATTTTTTTATTATTTGTGAAGGTAATTCTAGTTTACATATTTCTTCATTATATAATAATATTAAAAAATGTATTTTTATAAAATATAAAATTTTACCATCTAATATAGAAGGTATTAAAAATAATAAATGGATATTAATAGATTATAATTTTATAATTATTAATATTTTTTTAAAAAAAATTAGAAAATATTATAAAATTGATAATTTATTTTCTAAATTTCCTATAATATGTAATAAAAATTTTTTAAAAATTAAATAATATGTTAAATAAAAAAAATATTTTAAATATATCTATTATTAATTTTAAAAAAAATAATAACTATATACCTTGTATAATTTATAATAAATATTATAATAAAAAATTTTATATTTCCTTATTAGAAATTAATAAAATTTTAAAAAAAAAAGATTATATAATATATATTAAAAATAATAATAAAAAATTTATTTCTTTAATTAAAGATATTCAATATAATGCATTAAGAAATAAAATTATACATATAGATTTTTATAAAATTATAAAAAATAAATCTTTTAAAACATTTATAAATATTAAAACTAAAGAAAATTCTATAGGAGTTTCTAAAGGAGGATTTTGTTATATTATTTTAAATAAATTAAAAATTAAAACTAAATTAAAATATTATAATAAATATATTTATATTAATATTAATAATTTAGATATAGGGGATAAAATATTTGTTAAAGATATTGTTAATTATAATAAAAATATTAAAATATTAAATAATTATAATAATGTTATTATTACTATTAAAAAATATAATATTAATATTAACAATAATAATGAAAATTCAAAATAATTATTAATATTTAATATTTTTATATTTTTTATAATCACTAAAAGTTAATATATTTCTTTTTTTTTTCCTTCTTCTATATAATATTTTTTTACCATTTTTATTATTATTTTTATTCATAAATCCTAATTTTCTTAATCTTTTTCTTTTTGAAGGTTTATAAGTACTTTTCATAAATTTTATTTTTTTAAAATATTATAATTAATAATAATAATTAATATAAAAAAATAGAAATAAATTTTTTCTATTTTTTTATATTTTTTATTTTAATTTTTTTTTTTTTTCTTATATAATACATTTTAGATTTTTTAATATATCCTTTTTTATTAATTATAATATTATTTATATATGGACTATATAAATAAAATATTATTTCTACTCCTATATTATTTATAATATTTCTTAATATAAATTTTTTATTAAATTTATTATTTCCTTTAATGCTAATTACATATCCAGTGTACATTAAAATTTTATTTTTTTTATTATAAATATCGTTATAATATACAGTAATATTATCTCCTACATTAAAATTATATTTTTTATTATTAATTATAAATTTTTTTTTTAAAATATTTATTATTTTTTTCATATTTATTTTATATATATTATATTATTTCAATATCTACTATTTTATCATTATTATTTTTATTTAATTTTAATAATTTTACTCCTTGTGAATTTCTTCCTAATTTTTTAACTGATTTTATAGGTATTCTTATAATTTTTCCTTTATTGTTTACTATTATAATATCATTATTATTTTTATTTATATTTTTAACCATTACTAATTTTCCAGTTTTATTTGTAATTTTTAAAGTATTTATTCCTATTCTACCTCTATTTGTTATTCTATAATTATTTATATTAGTACGTTTACCATAACCATTTTCTGATACTATTAATATATATTTATTATATTTTTTATTAATAATTACCATACCTAATATTTTAGTATTTCTATTATTTATTCCTATTATTCCTATTGATTTTCTATTTGTTAATTTAATTTTTGTTTCATTAAATCTTATAATTTTTCCATTTTCAGTATATATTAATATATCTGAATTACCATAAGTTAATTTAGAATCTAATAAATAATCATTATTTTTTATTTTTATTGCATAAATACCATTTTTTTTAAAATTATAATATTCTTTTAATTTAGTTCTTTTTATAATTCCTTTATTAGTAATTATTACAATATATAAATTATCTATATTTTTATTAATAAATTCTTTATTTACCTTAATATAAGATCTAATTTTATCATTTTTATTTATATTAATAAAATTCTGTATTGCTCTCCCTTTATATTTTTTATTTCCTTCAGGTATATCTAATACTTTTAAATAATAAAATTTACCTTTAATAGTAAATAAATATATATAATCTTTATTATTTACAAATATAATATGTTCTATATAATCATTACTATTATTAAATAACATTCCAATATTTCCTTTTCCTCCTCTTTTTTGTAATTTATATTCTTTTAATAATGTTTTTTTAATATATCCATTATATGATATAGTTAATAAATATTTATAATTTATTAAATTTAAATTTTCATATTTATTATTATTATTTTTATAATTTATTAATGTTTTTCTTTTATCACCATATTTATTTTTCATATCATATAATTCGTTTTTAATTATTATCATTCTATTATCTTTATTTTTAATAATTTCTTTATTAATTATTATTTTTTCTTTTAATTCTTTATATTCTTTAATAATTTTTTTTTTTTCTTTATTAGTAAATTTATATAATTTAATATTTAAAATAAATTTTATTTGTTCATTAGATAATTTAAAATTTTTTTGTAATTTTTTAAAAGATTCTAAATATGATAAAGATTTATTTATCATTGTAAATAATTTATCTATTTTTTTTGAAATTTTTATAAAACCTTTTAATAAATGTATTCTTTTTTTATAATATAATAAATAATATTTTGCTTTTCTTATTATTATTTCATTTCTATGTTTAATAAAATAATATATTAATTTTTTTAAATTTAATCTTTTAGGTTTTCTATCTACTAAAACTATATTATTAATATAATAACTAATTTGTAAATCACTATATTTTAATAATTTATTAATTACTATTTTAGGTATACTTTTTTTTTTTAATATAATTATTATTCTTATATTATTATTATTAGATTCATCTTTTATATTTTTAATTTCTTTTATTTTTTCATTCTTTATTAATTCATAAATTTTCTTTATTAAATTACTTTTTATTACTTGATAAGGTATTTCTTTAATAATTATATATTTTTTATTATTTTTTTTTTTAATATAATATTTTGATCTTATAATTATTTTACCTTTTCCATATTTTAAATAATTTATTACTCCTTTATATGTAGTTATTATTCCACCTGTTGGAAAATCTGGACCTTTAATTATATTTATTAATTTATTAATATTAATATTATTATTTTCAATATATGCACATATACAATCTATAGTATTACTTATATTATGTGGTGGCATATTTGTAGCCATTCCTACTGCTATTCCATATACTCCATTAATTAATAAATTCGGTATTTTAGTCGGTAAAATAATTGGTTCTTTCAAGGTATTATCAAAATTATTTATCATATTTACAGTATTTTTATCAATATCTATTAAATAATCTTCAGTAATTTTTGCTAATTTTATTTCAGTATATCTCATTGCTGCTGGAGGATCATTATCTATAGAACCAAAATTACCTTGTCCATTAATTAATTTATATCTTATATTCCAATACTGAGACATTCTTACAATACTATCATATACTGATTTATCTCCATGAGGATGATATTTACCTAATACTTCACCTACTATACGGGCAGATTTTTTATAACCTTTATTAACTCCTAATTTATACATTGAATATAATATCCTTCTATGTACTGGTTTTAATCCATCTCTAACATCTGGTAATGCCCTTGAAATTATTACTGACATTGCGTAATCTATATACGATGATTTTATTTCATCATATATATTTATATTATTTGTAATTTTATTTTTCATTATTATTTTACATTAATATTATTCATTATTTTAATACTATTTAATATTATTTTTTTTTTAATATTTATATTAAATACACATTTACCTATTTTATTTAATAAAGAAAAATTTATTTTATTATTATTATTTTTTTTATCATTTTCTATAAATTTATATATTTTATTTAAATATTTATTATCAATTTTTTTAATATTATAATATCTTAATAATATTTTTAATATTTCATTATATTCTTTTTTATTTAATTTATTAATTTTATTTGAAATCCATGATTCACATATCATTCCTAATGATATTGCTTCTCCATGTGATATATATTTTTTCTTATATAAATTTAAACTTTCTATTGCATGTCCTATTGTATGTCCAAAATTTAATATTTTTCTAAATCCATAATATTCATTAGGATCTTTATTTACTATTTTATTTTTTATTAATATTGCTTTATAAATTATTTTTTTCCATTTAATATTTTTTAATTTATTAAAATCTATTTTTTTTAAATAATTCCAATATTTTTTATTATATATTATTCCATATTTAAATAATTCTCCTAATCCTGAAAATATATCATTTTTTGATAAACTATTTATAAATTTTATATTTATTAATATTAATTTAGGTTTATTTATAATTCCTATTTCATTCTTATAATTATTAAAATTAATTCCATTTTTTCCGCCTATAGAAGCATCTACCATTCCTAATAAAGTAGTTGGTATATTTATATAATTAATTCCTCTTTTATAAATAGATGCTATAAATCCTCCTAAATCAGTTATTACACCTCCTCCTAAATTTATTAAAATACTATTTTTATCGATTTTATATAATATTAATTTATTAAAAATTTTAATACATGTATATATATTTTTATTATATTCTCCAGATTTTATTTTTAATATTATTATTTTTTTTTTAAAATTATTTATTTTTTTTAATAAATAATATAAACAAAATTTTTTAGTATTATTATCTAATAAAATTATAATATTTGAAATATTTTTATTTTTTTTTAAATAACTATATAATTTAATAAAATTTTTATTTATATAAATATATTTTGTATCTTTTTTTATATTTATCATATTTAATAATTATTTTATTATTTAATAATTTTAATATTGTAATAATATTTGATTTTGGTAATTTTTCATAAAATTTTAATATTTTTATTTTTTCTTTTCTATTTAATTTTATTTTTTTTAATAATTTTATATTATTTATTTTTTTTATAATTACTTTTTTTATTTTTTTTTCAATAAAATCAGATATTTTTGATAAATAATTTATTACTTCATATATATTAAAATATTTTATTTTTTTTAAAATTAATTCTGTATTTAGTATATAATTATTATTCATATTATCTTTAAATTGTTAAAATATTATATATTTTTTTTAATTTTTTATAATATTTAATATTATTAATATTATTACATGGTAATTTTATATAAAAATTACATATATTTTTTATATTTAATAAATATTTTATTCCTGAAATAATATTTATTTTATTATATATAATATTTATTAATTTTTCAAAATTATTAATTTTTTTATTATATATCATTTTATTATTATAATTATATATTATATTATTAATAAATTCAAATATTATATTGAATAAAGGAGAAATTATTCCATAATAATATTTTAAATCTATATATTTATTAATTAATATTAAATCATTATTAATTATTATTTTTATATTTTTAAAAAAACTATAATTTTTTATTAAATAATTTTCTTTTATTATTATACCTAAAAAATTTTTATTATTTAATTTTATTTTTAATAATATTTTTTCATTTATATATTTATTATTATTAAAATTTATAAAAAAATATATATTTTTAAAATATTTAAATATTTTATTATAATTATTTAATATTTCATTTATAAATATTGATTTAATATTAGGATAATCTATTATTATATATTTAATATTCTTATAAATTTTTTTATTTAAAATATATATTATATCGCTATTATAATATTTATTATTTATTTTTAATACTAAATTTATATTATTAATATTATTATTTTGTATACAATTTATTATATCTATTTTATCATTATTATATAATGAATAATATTCAGAATATTCATTAAATATTATAATATAATTTATTCCTTTTATATTTGATATAAATAATATTAATTTTTCTAATGATAAAAAATCAACATTATATTTTTTATCAAATGGTGTTATTAATGGTATAAAATTTTTTATCATTTTTATTTATTTAATATAAAATATATTATATCACCATCTTTAATTTTATAAAATTTATTTTTTATTATAAAATTATTTTTATAATTTTTAATATTAAAATTTATAATAAATTTTTTATAATTTATTTTTTTTATTTTTATAATCTTTTTACTAAATGTAGAATGTATTTTTTCAGATGCTTTATATGCGTAAGTATTATTTTTTATTTTCCATGAACATATTTTTTTACGTTTTTCATCTATTGTAAAAAATATATTATAATTTAATTTATAATATATTTTATTTATTAATTTTTTAATATTTTTTTTATTATTATTATTAATATTTTTTTTAATATCTAAAAATAATATTTTTTCTTTTTTTTTTAAAAAATATTTTTTAATATATTTAATTTCTTCTCTTTCTGTATATTTATTAATATTTAAAATATAATAACATGGTTTAATACTTAATAAATTAATATTTTTTATTTTATTTAAATTATTATTTTCAATTTTATAAAATTTTTTAATATCTTTTTTTTTTTTTTTTTTTAATAATAATAATATTTTTTTTAAAATATTTTTATATTTTATATTATCATTTATTAATATTTTTTTTTTTATATTTACAATATCTTTCATAATTAACTCATTTTTTATAATTTTATATTCATATATTGGATCTATTATATTATTATTTATATTTATTATTTCTTTATTATAAAAAAATCTTATAATATTTATTAATATTTTAGTATTATTAATATGTGATAAAAATATATTTCCTAATCCTTTACCTTTATATGAATTTTTTATAATTCCTGCTATATCTATTAATTTTATATAATTATTATTTTCTACTTTATTATAATTTAATAATTTAGCAATTTTTTCTATTCTATTATCATATACTTTTATATATGATATATTTGGTTTTATAGTACTAAATGGATAATTTTTTATTAATACTTCATTGTTTGTTAATAATTTAAAAAATGATGATTTACCTACATTTGGTAATCCTATTATTCCACATTCCATATTATTTTTTTTTTTTAATATAATTAATAAATTCTTTAATATTATTAAATATTTTATTTTTATTATTATATATATTTTTTACATTAATAATTTTTTTTCTAATTTCTTTTGTACCTATAAATATTAAATAATTATATTTTTTTTTAATACAATATTTAAGTTGTTTTTTAATTTTATCATTATATAAATATATTTCAGTTATAAATTTTTTTTTTCTTAAATATTCGGCATATTTATTAATTTTTATTAAATTTTTATTAAAATTTATTAACATTATCTTTTTATTATTTATATTTTTAAATTTATATTTCTTTATTATATTATATATTCTATATATACCTAATGAGATCCCTATAAATTTTATATTTTTATTATTTATCTTTATAATATTATTATATCTACCGCCTCCACCTAATGATAATATATTATTCTTATATATAGATTTAATTTCAAAATATATATCTGAATAATAATCTAAACCTCTTGATAGATATATCATAAATTTTACTTTTATATATTTTATTTTAAATTTTATTATATAATTAAATATTTTTAATAATTTATTAATACCATTAATACCATAATTTTTATTATTTTTAAATTTTTTTTTTAAATATTTTAATAATTTTATATTTTTTTTTTTAATATTAAATAATTTTAATATTTTATTTACTATATTAATATTTATTTTTTTTATTAATAAATTTTTTACTAAATTAATTCCTAATTTTTCTATTTTATCTATTGTATTTATAAAATAATTCCAGTATTTATTATTAATTTTATATTTTTCACATATTCCATATATAATATCTTTATGATTTATTAAAAAATAAATTGGTAAATTTAATTTTTTAAATATTTTATTACATATTAATATAATTTCTAATTCTTCTATATTAGTAGATTTAAAATTTACAATATCATAATCTAATTGATAAAATTCTCTATATCTATTTTTTTGTGGTTTTTCTCCTCTCCATACTTTTTGTATTTGATATCTTTTAAATGGATATATTATTCTATTATTATTCGTTAATATAAATCTTATTAATGGTATTGTTAAGTCAAATATTAAAAATTTTTTATTTAAATTAAAATATAATTTATTATTTATATTTCTTTTTATTTTATTTATAATTTCTAAATTTTCTAAACTAGGAGTTTCTATTTTTTGATATCCATATAATTTTAATATTTTTATAATAGTTTTTATTATATAATCAATATATATTATTTTATTATTAAATAAATCTATTGTACCTTTTAAATTTTTTATTATTTTATTCATTAATATTATTATTTTATTTATTATATTAATTGTAATGACACTAACTATTAATATTAAAAAAGGAGATAAAATTGATAAAATTTTAAAAACTTTTAAAAATAAAATTAAAAAATTTAAATTAATAAAATTATTAAAAAATAAATTATATTATATTAAACCTTCTATTAAAAGAAAAATTAAAAATAATAAAAAAAAATTTTTAATTAAAAATAATTTTAAAAAATATGATAATTAAAGAAAAAGAAATATTTAATACTATTAAAAATAATAATATTTCTATATTAGATTTTTGGGCACCTTGGTGTACACCATGTTTATTAATTAAAAATATTATTAATGATATTATTAAAATATATAAAGATAAAATATTAATTATAAAAATTAATGTTGATAATAATAAATTTTTACATAATAAATTTAATGTATATAGTATACCAACATTAATTTTTTATAAAAAAGGTATAGAAATTAAAAGAAATATTGGTCTTATTAATAAAAAAAAATTAATTAATATAATTAATAAATTATTAAAAGATATTTAAATATTTTTTAATAATTTATTAATTTTTATATTTACATAATTAGAAATTCTATCATTTATAATTATTTTACCTGTATAATCATCATAATATATTTTATTATATTTAAATAAATTTAAATATATTTGTATAGGTAATATTAAATAAGTATTTTTTAATGCCATATTTTTATATACTGATACTACTCCAATATTATCTTTAGTATTATTTTTTAATAATTTATATTTTTTATATATTTTATTATTTTTTACTTTTTTTTTAAAATATTTTAATATAATATTTATTTTATTTAATTTTATTTTTAAATAATTTATATATTTTATATCTTTATTTTTTAAATATTTTAAAAATAAATAATTATTATATATATTTTTTTTACATATATAATATCTTTTTTTAAATTTTTTTATTTTTTTTCTATAAGTCTTAATATTTTTTAAATAAAATTTAATTTTAATATTTAAATATTTTATTTTTTCATATATAATATATTTTTTATTTTTATTTTTTTTTAACTTAAATTTTAAATAATATATATTATTTGCTTTTTTACATATATTTTTTTTATTTTTATTTAAATTTATTAATTTTAAATATTTATTAATTATTAATTTTACTTTATTTATAAATTTTACTTTTAATAATAAATTTTTTTCTAATTTATTAAAAATTTTATTACTTTTAAAATTTATATAATTATTTATATTATTAATTTTTTTTTCTAATACATGTATAGTATATATTAATATTAATATTTTTTTATACATTTTTTAATTTTTATTTAATATATTAATTTTACGGTTTGGACGGGATTTGAACCCGTAACCTCGTGCGTGACAGGCACGTATTCTTACCTATTTGAACTACCAAACCAAATATTATTTATATTATTAATATAAATTAATATTATAATATATATAATATATTATATATGAAATTTAAATTTAATATTAATATTAATAATATATATATTAAATATTTTTTATTATTTTTTAAATTTTTAATTAAAAAGAATGATATCAATATAATTAATAAAAAATATAATAATTTTTTAATTATTTATAAAAATTATTTATATTTTTTAATTATTAAAAAAAATTATTTTATTATTTCTCATATTAAAATTAATAATTATTTTAATAAAAAATATATTTTTTATTTAAATAATTTTAAAATTATTTATTTAATAATTTCAAAATTTTTTAAATATAAAAAAAATTTTTTTTTTACTATTAACAATTATAAATATATAAATATTTATAATAATAAAAATTCTGAATATTATAAAATAAAAATTTTAAATTATAAAAAAAAAATTATAAAATTTATTTTAAATAATAAAATTCTTTATTTTAAAATAAAAAAAAAAAAAATATTTAATATTATTAATATAATATTTAATTTTTATAATATTAAATATATATATTTTGAAATATTTAATAATATTATTAAATTTTATTTTACTGATAATAATTATTTTATAATTAAAAAAAAAATAATTATTAATAATTATAAATCTTATAATTATAATAAAGTTTTTTTTTTTAAAATTATAAAAAATTTTTTTAATATTTTAAAAAATATTATATTAAATAATAATATTAAATATATTAATTTTATTATTTATAATAATATTATCAATATATATTATAAAAATAATAATTTTTATTTTAAAATTTATAAAAAAAATATTAATAAATATTATTATTTAAATATTAAAAAAAAAAAATATTTTTTTAAAATTAAAATTAATAATTATATTTTATTAAATAATATTAAAAATTTTTTTAAAATTATTAATAAATTTAATAATATTATTAATTTATATTTTAATTTTAATAAAAAATATATATATATTATTTATTTAGATAATATTTATAAAATTATTTATTTTAAAAAAATAAAAATTTTTAATATAAAATTTTATATAAATAATAATTATTTAATATTAATAAATATTAAATACTTATTATATTCATTAATTAATATTAATAATAAATATATATATATATATTATTATAAAAATAGTAATAAAATATTTATTAAAAATAATAAAAAACAATATATAAAAATTATTATTTCTAACATTATATATTAAAATATTATAATTAATTATAATATAAATAAATGAAATTTTTATTAAGTTGGATTAAAGAATATATTAAATTTAATTTTAAAAAAAAATATATATATAAAATATTTAATAATATTGGTATTGAAATAATATATATAAAAAAAATATTTCCTATTAAATATAAATACCAAAAAAATATAATTTTAGGTAAAATATTATTTATTAATAAAATTAATAATATTTTTAAATATAAAATTATAAGTTATAATAATATAATATATTATTGTTATTATAAAAAATTTATTAAAAAATTTACTAAAATTTTAATTGAAAATATTAATAATAAATATTATATAGTATGTATAAATAATAATTATGATTATATTATTAAAACTTTTATTCCACATAATATTAGTTATTTATCTAATTATTTAAATTTAACAAATGAAATATTATCTTATTTAAAATATAAAAATATAAAATATAAATACAATTATAAAATTTTTAAAAAAAAAAAATTAAATTTTAAAAAATTACATAAAAATATTATTAATATAAATATTAAAAAAAAATATTTAATATATTATAATAGTTTTTTAATTAAAAATATTAATTATACTTATTCTAATTTTAGAATACAAAAAAAATTAATTTTATTAAATTCTTTATCAATTAATAATATTGTTGATATTAAAAATATTATTTTTTATGAAACTGGTTTATATATAGAAATATTAAAAATTAATAATATTAAAAATAATAATTTTTATATTAAACAAAATAATAAAAATTTTAAATTTTTAACTGATTTTAATAAAATAATAAATATTAAAAAAAAATATAATGATATTTTTATTTATAATAATAAAATACCTATTTCTTTATTAGGAATAATTAATAATAATAATAAATGTAATATTTTATATAAAAATTATAAAAATATTAAATATTTATTATTATCATTTTCAATATATAATATTAAAAAAATAAGATATACATTTAATAAATATAATATAAAAAATAATATTACTAAATTATTTAATAATAAAATTAAAATTTTAAATAATAATTATATTTATAATAATATTTTAATAAAATATAGTAATATTTTATTTAAAAAAAATATATATATTAAAAATATTTTATTTTATAATAAATATAATAAATTTAATATTATTAAAATAAAAATTAAAAATATATATAATATAATAGGTATTAAAATATCTTTAAAAATTATATTAAAAATATTATTTAGTTTAAATTATAATATTAAATATTATAATAAAAAAAAAATTTTTATAAAAATAAATAATAAAAAAAATATAAATTCTAAAATTAATATTATTAATGATATTATAAGATTTTATAATATTAATAATATTAAAAATAAAAATAATAATATAAAAATTATTACAAATTATAATAATAATTATAAAAAATTTAATATTATTTATAAAATTGAAAATATTATAATAGATATATTAATAAATAATGGATTTTTTGAAATTATTAATACTCCTTTTATTAATAACAAAAATAAAATAAACAAAAATATTAAATTAATATATATTAAAAATTATAAAAAATATTTAAGAAATACTTTATTTATTAAAATGATAAATAATATTATATATAATATTAATAGAAAAATTAATTATAAAATAATAAAAATATTTGAATTAAGTAATATATATTATATTAAAAATAAAAAAATAATTAATAAAAAAAATATTGAAATATTATTAATTAGTAATAATTATAAAAAAAAATTATTTTATATTTATAAAATAATTAATATTATTTTTACTAAATTAGGAATTTATAATTATAAAAAAAAAATTATTTATAATAATAAATTATTTAACATTAAAATTAATTTAATTTATAAAAATTATATCTTTTGTACATTAGGAATATTAAATAATTTATTTAATATTAAAAATAAATTTATAATATTAACAATATTAAATATTAAAAATATTTATAAAATAATATATAAAAATAAAATTAATACTTATAATAAAATTAATAAAATACAATTTTTTGAAAAACATTTAACATTTATAATTAATAAAAATATATTTTTTTCTGATATTTATAAACTTTCAAAAAAAATATTAAATAATAAATTAATAAAATTATATTTATATGATATTTATAATAAAAATATTAATAAAAATAAAAAATCTTATACTTTACATTTTATTATTAAAAATAAATATGGATATAAAAAAAAATATATTAATAATATATTAAATAAAATTATTAATATTTTTAATTTAAAATTAAACGCTAAATTAAAAAAATAAAATTACAATAATTTATTATTTTTTTTAATATTTTATATATACAATAAAATTAGTTAATTAAATTATAAATTAATAAATATAATTTAAATATTTATATGTATTTTAAAATTTATCATAAAAATTATAATTCTAATGCAAGAATTGGATATTTTTTAACTGATCATGGTAAAGTAAATACTCCAATTTTTATGCCTATTGCTACTAAAGGTTATATTAAAACTTTAACTAAAGAATATTTAGATTTAATTAATCCAGAAATAATATTAAGTAATACATTTCATTTAAATATTAATCCTGGTATAAAAATTTTATATAAAGTTGGTGGATTACATAAATTTATTAATTGGAAAAATCCTATTATTACAGATAGTGGTGGTTTTCAAGTATATTCATTATCTAATCCTAATAATATTAATAAATATGGAGCTAATATTAAAAGTTATAAAAATGGAAAATATTATTTTTTTACTCCTAAAAAATCTATAATTATACAAAAATATATAGGTTCTGATATAGTTACCTCTTTTGATGAATGTATAAAATTTAATAGTGATAAAAAATATGTAATAAATTCTACTAATAGAACATATAATTGGTTAAAAGAATGTATTTATTATTTCAATAAATATAATTTATATAAACATAAACAATATTTATTTGGTATAATACAAGGCGGTATACATAAAGATATAAGAATTAAATATACTATTAAAACGTCTAAATTAAATATAGATGGTTTTGCTATTGGTGGATTACAAGTAGGAGAAACTAAAGAAGAAATGTATAATATTATTAAAAATGTAAAAAACAATTTACCTTATAATAAACCTATATATTTAATGGGTATAGGTATGCCATGGGATATTTTAAATTCTATTTCATTAGGTATTGATATGTTTGATTGTGTAATTCCTACTAGAAATGGAAGAAATGGAATGTTATTTACTTGGAAAGGAATAATAAATATAAAAAATAAAAAATGGAAATATGATTATTCAAGTATTTATAATAATTTTAATAATAAAAAAATATATAGTAAATCTTATTTAAGACATTTATTTATTAATAATGAATATTCAGGAAAATTAATAGCTACAATTAATAATTTATTATTTTACAAATCATTGATTAAAAAATCTAGATATCATATTAAAAATGATACTTTTGAAAAATGGAAAAATAATATTATTCCTATAATTTCTAAAAAATTATAAATAATTAATATTTAAATTTGTAAATTTTTTATAAAAAAAATTTTTTTTAATTTTATAATAAATTTTTTTTACATATATAAATTTTATTTTTTTTCTAAAATATAAATTATTTTTAATATTTAGTTTAATATTAGTTTTAATTTTTATTAATTTCATACAAATAGATAATAAATATTTATATTTTATTAAATTATATTTAATTTTATTATTATTAATATCATTTATATTTTTATAAATATTATTAATACTTTTATATTTATTTAATAATTTATTAGCAGTTTTTATACCAATATTTGGTATACCTGGTATATTATCAGATTTATCACCTATTAAACTTATTAAATATATAAATTGTTTTATATTTTTAATATTATATTTTTCTAAAATATATTTTTTATTAATTAAATTATTATTTTTTTTTATAATAAAAGTTTTTTCTGTTATTAATTGATATAAATCTTTATCTTCAGAATATATATAATTTATAAAACCATTTTTTTCATTATATTTTACTATATTTCCAATTATTTCATCAGCTTCATAATTTTTTAATGTTATATAATTAATATTTATTTTTTTTAAATTTTTTTTTATATTTTTTATATTATTTATAATAATTTTAGATATTTTTTTTCTAGTTGATTTATAATTTATAAAAAATTTTTTCTTATAATTATTTCTTAATTTACTATCAAATACTAAAATAATATTAGTAGGTTTTTTATAAATTAAAATATTTATTATTAAATTAAATATTACTAATAATATATAATTTTTTTTATAAAATTTTCTATAATAATAAAA
Source organism: Candidatus Shikimatogenerans bostrichidophilus (assembly GCA_029851245.1). GTDB lineage: Bacteria > Bacteroidota > Bacteroidia > Flavobacteriales > Blattabacteriaceae > Shikimatogenerans > Shikimatogenerans bostrichidophilus_C. Next base: position 154,070 of record CP099826.1, on the reverse strand, counting down.
AGATTTAAAAATATATATATAAGAATCAATTATAAATACTCTTTTATCATATATTAATTTCATTATATTTATTTATTTAATATTAATAATCTCGTAGTTTAATAGGAAAAAATATCTGATTACGAATCAGAAGATTAAAGGTTCAAATCCTTTCGAGGTTATATTATATAAATTATAAATATTTAATAATATAATAAGCTATTTTATATATATTTTTTAAATATATATAAATAGCTTATTATTAAATTAATTAATTATTCTTCTTTTTTTTTATTTTTTTCTTCTTCTTCATCTTTATTTTTATTATCTTTAACTTCTTCAAAATTTACATCTTTTATATTATCTTCATTATCTTCTTTTATATTTTCTGAATTATTTTGTTGTGTTGTTTGTTCTGGATTTTGATTTTGATTTGAATATATTTCTTTTGAAATTTCTATCCATATTTTATTTAATTTATCTGTATATTTTTCGATATCTTTAAAATCTTTTGATATATAAGCTGATTTTAATTTTTTTAAAATTTTTTGTACTTTTTCAATATTTTCTTTAGTAATTTTATTTTTATTTTCTTCTAATTGTTTTTCTGTTTGGAAAATTAATGTATCAGTAATATTTAATTTTTCTGTTTCTTCTTTTATTTTTTTATCTTTTTCATAATTTTCTTCTGCTTCTTTTTTCATTTTTTCTATATCTTCTTTATTTAAACCTGAAGAAGGTTGTATTTTAATTGATTGTTTTTTACCTGTTCCTTTATCAGTTGCAGAAACATTTAATATACCATTTGCATCGATATCAAATGTAACTTCTATTTGTGGTACACCTCTAGGTGCTAATGGAATATCTATTAAATCAAATCTACCAATTTCTTTATTATCATTAAACATTGGTCTTTCCCCTTGACCTACTCTTATTGTTACTGTTGATTGATTATCTGTTGCTGTAGAAAAGATTTCTGATTTTTTAGTAGGAATTGTAGTATTAGCTTCTATTAATTTTGTAAATACACCTCCTAATGTTTCTATTCCTAATGATAATGGTGTAACATCTAATAATAAAATATCTTTTACATCACCTGTTAATACACCACCTTGTATTGCTGCTCCTATTGCTACTACTTCATCTGGATTTACACCTTTTGAAGGTTTTTTATTAAAGAATTCTTCTACTTTTTCTTGTATTTTAGGAATTCTTGTAGAACCACCTACTAATATTATTTCATCAATATCATTTACACTTAATTTAGCATCTTTTAATGCTTTTTTACATGGTAATAATGTTTTCTCTATAATTTTATATGTTAATTTTTCAAATTTTGATCTACTTATTTTTTTTACTAAATGTTTTGGTCCTTCTTCTGTTGTAGTAATATATGGTAAATTAATTTCAGTTTCTAAACTTGATGATAATTCTATTTTTGCTTTTTCTGCTGCTTCTTTTAATCTTTGATGTGATATAGGATCATTTTTTAAATCTATTTTTTCTTCATTATAAAATTCTTCTGTTAACCAATCTATTAATACTTGATCAAAATCATCACCTCCTAAATATGTATCTCCATTAGTAGATAATACTTCAAAAACACCATCTCCTAATTCTAAAATAGATATATCAAATGTACCGCCACCTAAATCATAAACTGCTATTTTTTTATTAATATTAGTTTTATCTAGTCCATATGCTAATGATGCTGAAGTTGGTTCATTAATTATTCTTTCTACTTTTAAACCGGCAATTTCACCAGCTTCTTTAGTAGCTTGTCTTTGTGCATCATTAAAATATGCAGGTACAGTAATAACTGCTTTATCTATTTTTGTTCCTAAATAATCTTCAGCATTTTTTTTTAATTTTTGTAAAATCATTGCTGAAATTTCTTGTGGAGTATATAATTTATTATCAATTTCTACACAAGGTGTATTATTTTTTCCTTCTTTTATAACATAAGTAAAATTCTTAATTTCATCTTTAATTTCATCATATTTTCTACCTATAAATCTTTTAATTGAATAAATTGTTTTTTTTGCATTAGTTACTGCTTGTCTTTTAGCAGGATCACCTATTTTTTTTATATTATTTTCAGTAAAAGCTACTATAGATGGAGTAGTTCTTTTACCTTCAGAATTAGGTATTACAACTGGATTATTTCCTTCCATTACTGCTACACATGAATTTGTAGTACCTAAATCTATACCTATTATTTTATTCATATATATATATATATTTAATTATTATTATTAATAATAATAATTTTTTATAATAAAAAAAAATTATTATTTATTATTAATAATAATTAATAAATATGAAATATTTAAATTTTTTATTTAAAACTAAAAATTATATAAATAAAAATAAAATTACTTATTTAATAGATGCTACTAATCAAATATTAGGAAGATTTTGTTCTAATATTATAAAAATTCTTATAGGTAAAATAAATTATAATTATACTAAAAATTACAGTTTTATAAATAAAGTTATAATTATTAATTCAAAATTTATTAAAATTAATAAATATAAAATTAATAATAAAAAATATTATAAATATAGCGGTTATATAGGTAATAAAAAAACATATTATATGAAAACAATATATAAAAAAAATTCTAGTTTTTTAATTAAAAAATCTATTTTTAGAATGCTACCTAAAAATTCATTAGGTAAAAAAGCTAAAAAAAATATTTTAATTTTTAATAATAATCATAATTTTAAAAATTTAAAATATAAAATTATAAAATTTAAATAAATATTTTAATATGGAAAATAAAAATATAAAAATAAAAAAAAAAATTATAAAAAANAAAATTATAAAAAATAAAATTATAAAAAATAAAATTATAAAAAATAAAATTATAAAAAATAAAATTATAAAAAAAAAAATTATTAAATATTATCATTCAATAGGAAAAAGAAAAACTTCTATTGCTTCAATATATTTATATAAAAAAAATAAAAATAAAAAATATTTTATAAAAATAAATAAATTAAAATATAATATATATTTTAAAAATAATAATATTATTATTTATAAAATATTATTTCCTTTAATAATTACTAAAAATATTAATAAATTTCATATTAATATTAATATTAAAGGTGGTGGATATACTGGACAATCAGAAGCTATTTCATTAGGAATTTCAAAAATTCTTTATTTAATTGATAATAAATATAAAAAAATATTAAAAAAATATTATTTATTAACTAGAGATTCTAGAATTGTTGAAAGGAAAAAATATGGTAGAAAAAAAGCTAGAAAAAAATTTCAATTTTCTAAACGTTAAAATTAATTATTATTTAATTATTTAAAAAAAATGTTAAAAATTAATAAAAAATTATTAAAAATTATTTATAAAAATAAAATTTTATTAGGACATAATACTTCAGAAAGAAATTATAATATTACTAAATATATTTTATTTAAAAAAAATAATATAGATATTATTAATCCTATTAAATATATAAATTTACAAAATAATGCAGAAAAAATATTACAAAAATGTGCATATATAGGAGGTAAAATATTATTTTTAGGTACTAAAAAACAAATTAGTTATTTAATAAAAAAATATGCAAAAATAGTTAATATGCCTTATATTAATAATAAATGGCCAGCAGGTTTATTAAGTAATATTAAAATAACTAAATTTTCTATTAATAAAAAAAAAAATATTAAAACTAAAAAAAATACAATATATAATTATTTATCTAAAAAAGAAAAACTATTATTAAATAGAAAATATAAAAAAATTAATAAAAAATTTGGTTCTATTATAAATTTAAATAAATTACCTTTATTTATTATAATAGTAGATATTAAAAAAGAATTTATAGCATTAAAAGAAGCTATTAAATCATACATATATATAATTGGTATTATAGATACTAATTGTTCTACTAATAATATTGATTATCCTATTATTGCTAATGATGATTCTTATAAATCTGTAAAATTTATATTAAAAAGATTAACTTTATCAATAATTAAAGGGTTTAAAAAAAGAGAAAAAAAATTATTAAAATATAATGAATATAAAAAAAATTAAAAAAATAATTAATTTTAGAAAAATTACTAAATTAAGTATAATATATTGTAAAAATATTTTAATGAAAAATAAATGGAATATTAAAAATTCTATTAAATATTTTTATAAAAAATTTAATTATAATATTGTAATTAATAATAATATTAATAATGGTATAACAATATCTAAAAAAAATAAAAATAATAATATAGGTATAATTTTAAAAATTAATTTTTTATCAGATTTTATAATTAAAAATATTATTTTTAAAAAATTTATTAAAAAAATTATTAAAATTACTTTATTAAATAATAATATTAATAATTTAAATGATTTAATAAATAATAAAATCATTATTAATAAAATATTAAAAACTAATATTATTTTAAAAGAACAAATTAAAATTTCAAATTTTTATAAATTTAAAAATTATTATATTCATAATTATAATCATCATAATTATAAACATTCTTTAATAATATGTTTTAAAATTAAAAAAAATTATAATAATAAAAAATTAAAAATTATTACTAAAAAATTATCTATATATATTATTATTAATAATATAAAATATAATAAAAAAAATATTAAAAAATTTAATTTAATTATAAAAAAAAAATATAATATTAATAATATTTATATTAAAAAATTCAAATATTTAAGTATATAAATATATTATTGGTATCTTAGCTCAGTTGGTAGAGCAACGGACTGAAAATCCGTGTGTCCCCGGTTCAATTCCGGGAGATACCATTTATATAATTATAAATTTTATGATAAAATATAATGAAAAATTAAATATTATTATTAATCATGCTAAAATATATGGTTTTATATATAAATCTTGTGAAATATATAATGGTATAAAATCTATATATGATTATGGTCCACAAGGAATAGAAATGAAAAATAATATTAAAAAATTTTGGTGGAATTATATGGTAAAATATAGAAATAATATTGTAGGTATTGAAACTTCAATATTTACTAATAATATAGTATTAAAAGCATCAGGTCATACTAAATATTTTAATGAATATTATATTATAAATAAAAAAAATAATAAAATATATATTATAGAAGATTTATTTAAAAAAATTTTATTAAAAATTAATAATAAAATTAAAAAAAAATATATTATTAATTTATTTAATAAATATTATAAAAATAATAATATTTATAAACTTAATAAATTATTAAAAAAAATTATTAATAATAATAATTTGTTAAAATATTATTATTGGAAAAATATTAAAAAAACTAATTTAATGTTTAAAACTTATATAAATAATATTAATAATTACAATAAGTATTTATATTTAAGGCCTGAAACTGCACAAGGTATATATATTAATATTAAAAATGTAATTAATTCTAATAGATTAAAAATTCCTTTTGGTATTGCACAAATAGGGAAATCTTTTAGAAATGAAATAATTTCTAAACAATTTATATTTAGAACTAAAGAATTTGAACAAATGGAAATGCAATATTTTATATTACCTGGAGAAGAAAAAAAATGGTATAAATATTGGATAAAATCTAGATTAAATTGGCATTATTATTTTAATTTAGGTAAAAATAAATATAGTTTAAAAAAACATAAAAAATTATCACATTATTCAAAATTTGCAATAGATATTAATTTTAAATTTTTTAATAAATTTAAAGAATTAGAAGGTATACATTTTAGAAAAAATTATGATATTAAAAATCATATTAAATATTCTAAAAAAAATTTATATTTATTTAATAATAAAACAAATAAAAAATATATACCATATATAATTGAAACTTCATTAGGATTAGATAGATTATTTTTTTCTATATTAATATCTTCATTAAAAATACAAAATATTAATAATAAAAAAAGAATTTATTTAAAATTACCATATTTTATATCACCTATAAAAATAGCAATATTACCAATAATTAAGAAAAAAAAAATTATTAAAATTTCAAAAAAAATTTATAATAATTTAAAATATAAATTTACTACTATTTATAATGATAATAATTCAATCGGTAAAAGATATAAAATACAAGATTCTATAGGTACTCCTTTTTGTATTACAATTGATAAAAATTCTATTATTAATAATACTGTAACAATAAGATTTAGAGATAATATGAAACAAGTTATATATAATATTAATAATTTAAATAAATTTTTTAAAAAAAAATTTAATATTACATCATTTTTCAAAAATAATATTATATAATTATAATATAATAAATAATATAATTAATAATTATTATAATGTTTTATAAAGAAGCAATAATAAAATTCGGTAATCATCAATATTTAATTTTTCCTAAAAAATTTATTTATATAAATAAATTAAAAAAATATAATATTAATGATATTATATATTTTAAAAAAAATATTTTATTAGTTAAAGATATTAATAATAAAATATATATTGGAAATCCAAAAATTAAAAATTTTATAATTAAAGCAATTATTATTAATAATATTAAAGATAATAAAATAATTATTTTTAAAAAAAAAAGAAGAAAAGGTTATAAAATTAAAAAAGGACATAGACAATATTTAACTAAATTAAAAATTATTAAAATTAAAAAATATGGCACATAAAAAAGGTGTAGGTAGTACTAAAAATGGTAGAGATTCTATCGGTAAAAGATTAGGAGTAAAATTATTTAGTGGAGCTATTACAAAACCTGGAAATATTATTATTAAACAAAGAGGTAATAAATATTATTCAGGTATTAATACATATTTAAGTAAAGATTTTACAATACATTCTAAAATAGATGGTATTATAAAATATAAAAAAATAAATAAAAAAACTTATGTTTATGTAATTCCTACATAATTATATATAAAATTTTAATATTTTATGAAATTTAATAATTATATGACTGGTATAAAAACTACTGGTACTCCACATATAGCTAATATATTAAGTGTTATTAACCCTACAATTTTATATATTAATAAATATAAAAAAAAAAAATTTTTTATATTAATTGCAGATTTACATTCTATAACCAATTATAATAATAAAAATATATTAATTAATAATATATATAATACTATTTCTGTATGGTTATCTTTTTTAAATTTTAATTTTAAAAAAAATAATATTTATTTTTATAGACAATCTGATATTAAAGAAATTACAGAATTATTTTGGTATTTAAATTGTTTTTTCCCTTTTAATAGATTAAAATTATCACATGTTTTTAAAAATAATAAAAATAATAATATTAATACTGGTATAATTAATTATCCTATATTAATGGCATCTGATATATTATTATATGATATTAATTATGTAATTATTGGTAAAGATCAAATACAACATATAGAATTTACAAGAAAAATTGCTAAAATTATTAATTCTAAAATTAATAGTAATTTATTTAAATTACCCAATTATAAAATAATATATAATAAAATTATTCCTGGTATTGATGGTAATAAAATGAGTAAATCTAATAATAATATTATTAATATTTTTGAAAATAAAACTATATTAGAAAATCAAATTATGAATATTAAAACTAATAATAAATTTATATCATATAATAATTTTAAAAGTACTATTTTATATAAATTATATAAAATTATTACAAATAAAGAAGAAATAATTTATTTAAAAGAAAAAATTAAAAATAATAAAATAGGGTATTATAATATTAAAAAAAAATTATATAATTATATATTAAAATTTTATAGTAAAGAAAGAAAAAAATTTAATTATTATATTAATAATATTAATATTATAAAAAAAATATTATATATAAATTATAAAAAAATTAAATATATTTCAAAAAAAAAAATTTACAATATTAAAAATAAATTAGGATTAAAAATCTAAATTCAATTTTAAATTATTATTTTTTAATATATATAATATTTTATTAAATAATATTTTTTTAAATATTTTAATTATTTTATAATTTATTTTTAATAATTTAATATTATTATAAGGAAAATATATAGAAAAATATAAATATTTATATTTTTTTTTATATATTAAATAACAATATATTAAAATTTGTAAATAATTAAAATATTTATAATTATTAAATAATTTATTAATATTATTAATATTTAAAGTATTAATATTTATATAATTTGTATAAAAATTAAATATAAATTTATATTCAATTATTTTATAATTATTATTAAATTTTTCTATTCTATCAATTATACCATTTAAATAAATATTTTTATTTTTATAATTAAATATATTTTTACTTTTATATTTTTCTAAATTTATTATTTTTATACTATTTCCTTCTAATAATAATTTTTCATCATAATTTATAATATTTAATATATTATTTTTTATAATATTATATATATATAATAATTTTTTATTAAATTTTAAATATTTATAATTTTTAAAAAATTCATTTTTAATATTTTTTATAAATTTTTTTTTAATATCTTTTATATATTTATATTTTAAATCAACATTTATATATTTTTTATATAAATTAAATATTATTTTATGTGATATTATTCCATATTTTTGATATTCATTATTATCATTTATTCTTAATATATTATAATAATAATTTATTTTATCTATTAAATAATTTTTAATCTTTGTAAAAGAAAAATTAATATTTTTATTATTTTTATAATTAATATTTTTTATTATTAATTTATTATTTATTTTAATATTAAAATTATTTTTATAGTTATAATATTTAATATTTTTATTTTTTAAAATATTTTTAAAAAAATAACTATTTTTTATAAAATATTCTTCATTATTACTATAAATTATATATATATTTTTTGATTCTTGTAATATTTTATATATTTTATATAATTTAATAAAATATTTTATATTTTTTTTATTATATTTATTACTATAATCAAATATTAATATTAAAGTTTTATAATTATTATATATTATATTATTAACATCTGATATTTTTATATTTAAATTATTATTATTATTATTTTTAACATTTAATTTTAAATTTTTTATATATATTAAATATAATTTATAAAATTTTTTAATATTAAATTTAAAATTTAAATTATTATTAATATTTTTAAATAAACTTTTTAAAAATTTTTTAATTTTATATAAATATATAATATCAATATTGTTAATTTTAATATTTTTTATAATTTTATTAATTATTATATTTATTAATAATAATAATATTTTACTAATATTATTTTTATATTTTATTAATTTAAATAAAAATATTTTTTTTATATATTTTTTTTTAAAAAATATATATTTTATATATTTATTATATATATTATTTTCAATATAATTATTAATATATTTTATATATTTTTTTTTAATTAAATACTTTATATTATTATTTTTTATTAAATATAAAATATATTTTTTTTTAAAATAATATTTATTTTTATATATTTTATTATTAATTATAATTTTTATTATTAATAATAAAAATTTATTAATATCTAAAAAATTAACATTTATTTTAAAATCAAAATTTATTTTTTTTTTTTTAATAAAATTTAATAATAAATTATAATATTTATTATTTGTAAATATTATATTAATTTTATTCTTATTATTTATATTTTTTATTATTTTATTTATAATTAAATATTTTTCAATAATATTAAATCCCTTATATAAATTAATATTTTTATTCTTTTTATTATTATTAATATATTTTATATTTTTTTTTAAAATTTTACTTTTATTAAAATTATTAAATAATTTATAAAATTCATTATCTTTATTAAAATAAAATTTTTCAAAATTTAAAATAAATTTTCCTACTTTATTAAAATATATTTTTTCTATTATTTTAATATCAGATTTATAATAAAAATTATAATTTATAAAAATAAAATAATATTTTTTATTATTTTTTATAAAATTATTTATTTTTTTAATTAAAATTCTTTTTGCTAATCCAATATATGAAATTTTATAATTTTTAATTTTTTTAATAAATTTTTTATATATTAAATAATAATATTTATATTTATTATAATTTTTAATTTTATTTTTTATATTTGGATACCATTTTGATAATTTATAATATATAAATTTATTTTTAAAATAATCTTTAACATTTAATAAATTATTATCAATTTTATTAAATATATTTATTAATTTATTAATTAATTTATATAATTTTAAATATGAAATTTTATAAAATTTATTTTTTTTATTATTATTTATAATATTTAATAATATATTATATAATTTATATTTATTAACTACTTTTAAATTTGTTATTAATTTTATAAATTTTTTTTTAGTTATTAATAATTTATATATTAAATTATAATCTTTATTATTTAAATAAATATTTTTTATAATATTTATATATTTATTATTAGGTAATATAAATAATATTTTTTTATTTTTATTATTTTTATATTTTTTAATATAAAAATTAATTATATTTTTTATTGTATTATACATTTTATTTTTAATAATATAATTAATATTATTTTTAATTTTTTTTAAAATTAATAAATATTAATATTTTAATAATTATAAAATTTAATAAAAATTAAATTTAATTAGTTTATTAAATTTTATAATATGTAATAATAATTTTCTATTTACTTTAATATTATATGTTTTTTTTTTAAATATTTTTTTCTTTTTATATAATATTATATTTATTTTTTTATATTTATTATTTTGTTTTTTTTTTTTTATAAATTTTAATATTTTATTAAATAATAAAATTTTATTATATATATTAATATTAATATTATAACATTTAAAAATATTATATATAGTATTTATATATATTATATTATATCTATTAAATTTAATTACTATTATATTATATATTTTTAATATTTTTTTATATTTTATATAAATATTATTATTAATATAAATTTTAATTTTTTTTAATTTATCATTTTCTAATATTAATTCATAATAATTATTTTTTTTATTTATATTATTTAATATTCCATAAAATAAATAATTAATATTATAATTATTTATTGTATTTTTAATATTTAAAATAAGTTTTTCAAATTTATAATATAATAATGGAGTCTCTTTTAAGTATACTCCTAATAATTTTTTTTGTTTACATATATAATATACTTTTATTTTTTCAGTAATTTTAATTTTATTTTTAAAATATTTATTAATATTAAAATTTATACTTTTTTTATTTTTTTTATAGTTTACTACTTTTTTTATAATATAATTTATAACATTATATTTATCATTATATTTTAAAAAATATAAATATCTTTTTATCCCAAAAGTATCAAATGATCCTGAAATTATTAAATTATTTATAATTTTTTTATTTATTATTTTTAAATTTATTTTTTTAAAAAAATTTAATAAATTTAAATATTTATTATTTTTTATTATTTCATTTGATATTTTTTGTCCAATACTTTTTATACCTTCTATACCATATATTATAATATTTTTTTTATTATCTACTATACTAAATTTTTTTTTACTTTTATTAATATTAGGAGGTAGTATTTTAATTTTTAATTTATTTGATTCTTTAATATAATTTATTAATTTTTTATAATTTTGTAAATTATTACTTAATAAACTACACATATATTCTAATTTATAATTAGTTTTTAAATATGCAGTTTGATATGTTATATATGTATAACAAGTAGCATGTGATTTATTAAATGCATATAAAGAAAAATTATTCCAATCTTGCCATATTTTATTTAATATATTAATAGAATATCCATTATTTAATGATTTTTTAAAAAAATTATTTTTTATTAATAATAATTTTTTTACTTTTTTTTTTGCTATAGCTTCTCTTAATATATCTGCTTTATAATTATTTATACCAGATAATTTTTTAGCTATTAATATTACTTGTTCTTGATAAATTGTTATTCCATATGTTTCTTTTAAATATTCTTTAATTATTTTTAAATCATAGTTTATTTTTTCTTTACCATTTTTTCTATTTATATAATTATATAAATATCTTATTGTACCTGGTCTATATAATGAATTTAATGCTATTAAATCTTCAAATTTATTAGGATTTAAATCTCTTAAAACTTTTATCATTTTTATAGAATCATATTGAAATACACCTATTATATTACCTTTTTTAAATAATTTATAAGTTTTAATATTATAAATATAAAATTTTATTTTTTTTTTATTTTTTATAATATTATTTAAAGTATTTTTTATTATATTTAATGTTTTTAATAATAATAAATCTATTTTTAATAATCCTATTTCTTCTATATCATTAGTATCATATTGTGTTAATAATATATTTTTATTTTTATTATTTAACATTAATGGTAAATGATTAATAATTTTATCTTTTGATATTATTATTCCACATGCATGTATACCTGTATTTTTTATCAAACCTTCTAAATTAATAGCTATTTTTAATACTTTACTTACAATATTAGTTTTATTATTATATATATTTTTTATTTTTAATATTTTCTTAAAATTTTCATTTGATATTTTATTTTTAAAAAATAATAAACTTTTATATAAAATTTCTTTTAAAGTAAAATTTTTTATTACTAATTTTGATATATAATTTGATTCTTTATATGGTAAATTAAATACTCTAAAAGTATCCTTTATTACTAATTTAGATCCAAATTTATTAAATGTTATTATATTTGATACATTATAATATCCATATTTTTTAAATATATATAATATTATTTTTTTTCTACCTACATCATCTATATCTATATCTATATCTGGTAATTTTACTCTATTAACATTTAAAAATCTTTCAAATATTAAATTATATTTTAAAGGATTAATTTTAGTAATATTTAAACAATATGCTACTATTGATCCTCCTACTGAACCTCTACCTGGGCCTACATATATTTTTAATTTTTTTGATGTTATTATTATATCTTGTACTATTAAAAAATAATTTTCAAATTTTTTTTTTTTAATTATTTTTAATTCATGTTTTATTCTTTTAATTATTATATTATTTAATTTATTATATTTTTTTTTAGCTCCTTTAAAAATTAAATATTTTAAATAAATATAATTAATATCTTTTTTATTATATAAATATTTAATTTTATTATAAAAATTTTTAGGTATTTTATAATTAGGTAAATAAAATTTTTTATTTATATTAATAACTTTTATTTTTTTATATAATTTTCTTAAATTTTTAAAACCTTTATAATAATTTTTAAATTTATTTTTTATTTTATTAAAACTTTTAAAATAATATTTATTTTTATAATATATATTTTTTTCTTTTTTTAAAATATTAATATTAATTTTATTTTTTATACAATATAATATTTTATATATTATAAAATCTTTTTTTTCTAAATAATAAGATTCATATTGATTTATATAAGGAATATTATAATATTTAGATAATTTTATTAATATTTTATTAATTTTATTTTCATATATATTATCATTTTTAAAAATTTCAATATAAATATCATTATTAAATATTTTTTTCCAATATAATAATATTTTTTTAACTTTATTTATTTTATTATTTATTATATTATTTGATATTTCAGTGTTTAAAGTACCTATTAAAAATATTAAACCTTTACTATATTTTTTAACTATTTTTTTATTTATATAATTTTTATTATTATATTTAATATTACTATAACTTGTAATTTTTATTAAATTATAATATCCTATTTTATTTTTTGCTATTATATAATAATTAAAATATTCATTATTCTCATTTAAAATTAATATTTTAATTCCTATTATTGCTTTTATAATATTTTTTTTATGATTATTATTTATATTATTAATAGTATTAATAAATTCATACATTCCCATCATATTATTATCTATTATCCCAATAGCTTTCATTTTATATTTAATAGCTTTTTTAATTAGTAAATTAATTTTTATTGTTGATTCTAATATTGAATAATGACTTTTATTATGTATATTAAAAAAATATTTTTTATATATATTATCTATTCTTTTTTTAAATAAAAAATTATAAATTTTAATTTTTAAAATATTTTTTAATATATTTTTTATATTTATTTTAAAATTAAAAATAATTTTTTTATAATAAATCATTTTTATAAAACATAATACATTTATATAAACATCAAAAAATGAATTATGATATAAATTATTTTTACTTATATTTATATTTTTATATAATATTTTAAATATTTTTTTTAAACTTATCCATTTATAATTTTTATTTTTTGTAAATATATTTTGAGTATCTATTTTTTTCTTTTTTAAAAATATTTCTCTAATTTTATAATATTTTAATCTATATAATTCACTAATTATAATATTACAATCAAAATTAATATTATGACCTATAATATAATCAGATATAATTAAATATTTATAAAATTTTTTTAATACATATTTTATATTTTTACCATATATATTTAAAGTTTTTTTTTTAATTTTATTTATAAAATATGATTTTTTATTAATATTTATATTTTTATTTTTTATATAATAATTATTATAATTAATTAATTTTCCATTCTTATTATATATTTGCCATGATATTTGTATTAAACGTGGCCAATCTAAAATATTTTCTAAATAAAATTTATTATTTTTTGGTAATCCATTTGTTTCAGTATCAAAAAAAAAAACATATTATTTATATTTATTCTTTAAATGCCTAGAGCGGGAATCGAACCCGCAAAATTCATTTATTGAATTACAGGATTTTAAGTCCTGCGTGTTTACCTATTTCACCATCTAGGCATAATAAATTTTAGCGAAAGACGGGAATCGAACCCGTAACCTTAACCTTGGCAAGGTTATGTTCTACCTATTAAACTACTTTCGCAAAAAAATAATTTTTTATTATATATAATAATGATAATATTCTATAAAATAAAAAACTTATAATATTTTTTTTTTTTAATAAATTATTAATTTTTTTACTATCATAAATTATTATTTTAGGTATACCTGCTATTTTTGCTATATAACTACTATAACTATTACTATTTAATCCTTTTTTTAATTTTCTTATAAATATAATTTTTTTTTTTTTTTTTTTAATTGATAAATAATAATATTTAATATTTTTTTTATTAAATAATAATAATTCTTTTAATTCATGATAATGTGTTGCAAATAATACTTTAGGTTTATATTTATTATTTATTAAATATTTTATTATAGAATAAGATAATGAAATTCCATCATTTGGACTAGTACCTCTTCCAATTTCATCCATTATTATTAAATTATTTTCATTAATATTATTTAATATATTTGAAGTTTCATTCATTTCAATCATAAATGTTGATTCTCCTATTGAAATATTATCTGATGCACCTATTCTACTAAATATTTTATTTACTATATTAAAATATACTTTTTTAGCAGGTACATAACTTCCTATTTGTGCCATTATAATAATTAATACTGTTTGTCTTAAAATTGCAGATTTTCCTGACATATTTGGTCCAGTAATAATTAATATTTGATTATCTTTATTATCTAAATAAATATCATTAGAAATATAATAATTATTAATATTTTTTTCTATTACAGGATGTCTACCTTTTATTATTTTTATACTTTTTAATTTATTATTTATTATTTTTGGTCTAATATAATTATTTTCTTTTGCAGTAATATATAATGAAAATAAAACATCAATTTTTGCTATAATATATGAGATTTTTTTAAAAATTTTAATTTTTTTTTTTAAATAATTTATAATATTATTAAATATTAATTTTTCATAAATAAAAATTTTTTTTTTAATATTTAAAATTATATATTCATATTTATTAATTAATTTTGTAGTATATCTAATATAAATTGATAATTTTTGTTTTTTTATCCAATCTTTAGGTATTTTATAATTATCTTTTTTTTTAATTTCTATAAAATATCCTAATAAATCATTATTTTTTATTAATAAATAATTTATATTAATATTTTTTTTTATATTATTATAATAATTATATATATATTTCTTATTTTTTTTTAATTTATTTTTATAAATATCTAATTTTTTTGATATATTTTTTTGTATATAAAACTTTTTATTAAATTTATTTATAGGATCTTTAATTAAAACTTTTTTAATTTTATTATATATATTATTTATATTATTTATATATTTTATATTTATATTAAAAATTTTATAATTATTTTTAATTTTTATTATTTTTAATATATTATTTATTTTTTTTATAGAATATATAAATTTATATAACTGATTAGGATTAATATTATTATTAGTAATTTTTGATAATATTTTTTCTATATCATAAATTAATTTTAAATTATATATTAATTCTAATTTAATTTTATCATTTATTTTAAAAAAATAATATATTATTTTTTGTCTTCTATAAATACTTTTTTTTTCCTTTAAAGGTAATAATAACCAATTTATTAATAATCTATAACCCATAGATGTATATGTATTATCTAATATATTTAATAATGACTTACCTTTTTTATTTAATGGTTTAATAATTTCTAAATTATTTATTGTGTTATCATCTATCCATACATATTTATCTTTTTCAATTTTTTTAATATTATTTATATGATTTAAATTTAAATTATAATATTTTTTTATATAATAAATTAATACTCCTAAAGAAATTATACTATAATACATATTTTCT
The DNA here is from genome assembly GCA_029851245.1 of Candidatus Shikimatogenerans bostrichidophilus. GTDB lineage: Bacteria > Bacteroidota > Bacteroidia > Flavobacteriales > Blattabacteriaceae > Shikimatogenerans > Shikimatogenerans bostrichidophilus_C. Next base: position 137,468 of record CP099826.1, on the reverse strand, counting down.
ATACCAAAACGATTTAATGATAAAATATTAAAATGTTTTAATAATATTTTATATGTAAATTTATAATTATATAATTTATTATTTAATAATGTAATATTATTTTTAATATTAAAATAATTATAAAATTTTTCTTTTAATTTTTTTTTTATAAAATATTCTATTGGATTAAAACAATTTATAATATGTTTTATATAATTTAAATTCCCTTCAGTTATTAATAAATCTCCTGTAGAAAATTCTATTAATGATATTCCAAAAATATTTCTTTTATTAAAAAATATTGAAATTACATATTTTTTATTATTTTTTTTTTTTGTAATATCTTCATAAATTGATATTCCAGGAGTTACTATATTAGTAATTTTTCTTTTTATTAATTTATTATTTTCAATATTATTATTATTTAATATTTGATTACATATTGCTACTTTAATATTTTTTTTTATTAATTTATTTAAATAAATATTTAATGCTTTACAAGGAAAACCTACTAAATAAATACTATTATTATTTTTTTTATTTCTTTTAGTTAAAGTAATTTCTAATATTCTTGAACATAATATTGCATCATATCCAAAAATTTCATAAAAATCTCCTACTTGAAAAAATAATATTGTATCAGGATATTTTAATTTTAATTTATAATATTGTTTAATTAAAGGTGTTTCTTTATACATAATTTTATTTATTATTATATTTAAATTTATATGTTAAAATAAATTATAATATGATTAAATCTTATGTTATTATATTAGGTTGTAATTCTTCTTTACCTAAAAAAAAATTTCATCCTACATCACAAATTTTATATATGAGAGAAAATTATTATTTAATAGATTGTGGAGAAGGTACACAAGTACAATTAATTAGAGCTAAAATTAAAATTAATAAAATTAATAATATTTTTATTTCTCATTTACATGGTGATCATTATTATGGAATAATGGGAATTTTATCAACTTATCAATTATTAGGTAGAAAAAATCCACTTAATATTTATTCTCCTAAAGGATTAAAAAATATTATTAATGAAAATTTTAAATGGTCAAAAACTAAAATTACATATAAAATTAATTATATTACTTTAAAAAAAAAAAAATTTAATAAAATATATGAAAATGATTCTTTAAAAATTTTTACAATTCCTTTAAAACATAAAATTTATACTAATGGTTTTTTATTTAAAGNAGAAAAAAAAAAATTAAAAAATTTAAATATTATAAATGTAAAAAAAATAAAAGAAATTAAAATTTCAGATTATTTAAATATTAAAAAAGGAAAAAATTTTATTAAAAAAAATGGTAAAATTATAGATAATAATTATTTAACATTTAAAGCTAAAAAACCTTTATCATATGCATTTTGCAGTGATACTTCATTTTACCCAAAAATTATTAAATATTTAAAAAATGTTGATTTATTATATCATGAATCTACTTTTTTAAATAAATATAAAAATTTAGCATATATTAGAGGACATTCTACAAGTATAGATGCAGCTAATATTGCAAAACTATCAAATGCTAAAAAATTATTATTAGGCCATTATTCTTGTAGACATCCTAATATTAATATTTTTAAATATGAAGCTAAAAAAATATTTTATAATACCGAAATATCAAAAAATTTAAATAAATATTACATTTAAATAATTTATTATTTTTATAAAATATTTTTTATAAATTCTTTATTTATTTCTTTTATTGAAAAATAATAACATAATACTTTTCTATTTAAAATAATATTTTTTTTTTTTAAAATATTAATAAATTTTGAATATGTAATTCCAAATTTTCTAACATATATATTTATTCTTTGTATCCATAATTTTCTATAATTTTTTTTTTTATTTTTTCTACCAATATAAGAATTTTTCCAAGATTTTTCAACTGCATTTTTTGCAATTGTATAACATCTTCTTTTAGCTCCATAAAATCCTTTTGCTAATTTTAAATATTTTTTTCTTCTTTTTTTTGAAGCTACAATATTTTTAGATCTAGGCATTATTTTATAATATTTGTTTAAAATTACATTTTTTAATTAAAATGCAATTTAATATTTTTATTATCTCTTTTATTTAATAATATAAATTTAGATAATCTTTTTTTTCTTTTATTAGATTTTTTCATTAAATTATGATTTTTAAATGAATATTTTCTTTTTATTTTTTTATTAAATAAAATTTTAAATCTTTTTTTAGAACTAGATTTAGTTTTTAATTTTTTTTTTTTCATTATTATTATTATTTATTATTGTTAATGGTGACATAATCATTATCATTTTTTTTCTATCCATAAAAGGATATTTTTGAATACTTGCATATTTATTTAAATTTTTTGATAAATTTAATAATTTTTTTAACCCTTCTCTTTTATAAATTATCTCTCTACCTCTAAAAAATATTGTAAATTTTACTTTATTTTTCTTTAAAAAAAATTTTTTAGCATTATTTATCTTATATTTAATATCATTATTATTAATATTTATACTTAATCTTATTTCTTTAATATATTTTCTTTTTTTATTTAAAATTCTTTTTTTATTAATTTTTTTTATTTTATATAAATATTTATTTAAATTAATAATTTTTACTATTGTAGGGTATACTTTATTATTAATTTCTATAATATCTAAATTTAATTTAGATACTTTTTTTAATAATTCATCAATATTATATATTTTATTTTCTAATATATCACTATCTACTAATCTTACTTTTTTACTTTTTATTTTTTCATTTGATATTATATTAATATCAAAAAATTTATTATTATTTTTAATAATTTTATTAAATATTTAAATTGTTAATATTATTATTTAATATAATAATATAATTATAAATTAATATATTTTATTAATATAATTAATTATATATTTAATAGCCTTTTTTATTTTAAATGTTCCAATATTACCTTTATTTTTTATTATTATTGATATAGTTTTATTATTTTTTTCTTTTTCTCCTATAATAAATATTATTGGTATAAATTTAATATTAATTTTAATTTTTTTATTAATATTATTATTATCATTATATATTATTGTTCTAATTTTTTTTTTAATTAAAATATTTAAAATTTTTTTTGAATAATTTAATACATTATTATTTATTGGTATAATAACTAATTGTTTTTTTAATAAAAATATTGGTATATTTCCTTTATTATGTTCTATTAAAATATATATAAATCTCTCTATTGAACCTAAATATGCTCTATGAATTAAAATTGGAATTTTATATTTATTATATTTATTAATATATTTTAAATTAAATCTAATTGGTGTATTATAATCAATTTGTATAGTTCCTAATTGCCATTTTCTATTATTATTATCTTTTATAATAAAATCTATTTTAGGACCATAAAATGCTGCATCATTATATTTAATATAATTTTTATATTTATATTTAATATTAATAATTTTCTTAATATATAAAATAATATTTTCAGATTTTTTCCATAATTTATTATTTCCTATATATTTATTATTTTTATTTTTATTTCTTAATGAAAATCTAATATATATTTTATTAAATTTAAAAAATTTATATAATTTAATAATATTCTTTATAATATTTAATATTTCTTTATAAATTTGTTTTTTTTTATTTCTACAAAATATATGTCCATCATCTTGTGTAAAAAACCTTGTTCTTAATAAATTATTAATTTCTCCACTTTTCTCTTTTCTATATACACTACCAAATTCAAAATATCTTTTAGGTAACATTTTATAACTTATATCTTTATAAAATTTATATATTTCACAATGAAATGGACAATTCATAGGTTTTATATATAAATTTTCTTTACTATTAATTTTAAATATATTATTATAATATTTATCTAAATGTCCAGATTTTTTAAATAAATATTCTTTAGTAATATGTGGTGTAAATACTTCTTCATAATTATTATTAATATTAATTTTATAAATTAAATTTTTTATTTTTTTATATATATAAAATCCATCAGATAACCATATTGGTAAGCCAACTCCTATATTTTTAGAAAAAAAAAATAATTTTAAATTTTTATTAATATATTTTTTATTATTCATTTAAATTTAAAAAATTTAATATTAAAATTTTTTTATTTTTATTTTTAATAAAATAATTATTATTAATTATCTTTAAATAATTTAATGTACAAATTATTTCATTATTATAATTTAATAATAATAATATATTATTTTTATTAAATGATAATATTTTATATTTTTTTAATATTTTATTAATTAATATTTTTTTATTATTATTTATTATATAATCACCTTTCTCCCAATTTCTTATATATAATGGTAATTTTATTTTATTATAATTTATATATATATAATTTATATTACATAATTTTAAATTTTTATTATTTTTTAATTTTAAATTAATTATATATTTTTTATTTAAAATTTTAATATTATACTTTTTAAGTTTATTAATTTTTAAATTTATTTTATTTTTATTATTATTTAATAATAAAAATATATAATTTTTATTTTTAATAATTTTATATTTTCTATTTTTAGAAATATAATATTTACCAGTTTTTAAAATTAATAATTTATTATAAATATTTATATCATAAAAATAATATTTATAAAATATTTTATATAATAAATAATTATTATATTTTATACCTAAATTTAATAATTTTATAATATTTATTTTAAATAAATATTCTTTTGTTTTTTCATTATTAATAATAATTTTTTTTTTATAAATTTTAATTATTTTATTTATAAAATTATATTCTATTTTTAAATTTAAAATAGTATTTTTAATATTATTTTTTACTAATTTTATATTTTTATATATATTTGGTATTATAATATTTCTAACTTTATTTCTAAAATAATAATTTTTATTATTACTAATATCATTATTCCAATTTATTTTATTAATTAATGCATAATTTATAATATTATTTTTATAAAAATAAATTAATGGTCTTAAAATATATTTTTTATTAATAAAAAAATTTATTCCTTTTAATCCATAAATTCCAGTTTTTCTAAAAATATTTATAAAAAATGTTTCTATAGAATCATCTAAATTATGTCCTAATACTATATAATTATAATTATATTTTATTTTCAATTTATTAAACCATTTATATCTTAATTCTCTAGCGGCCATTTGTAAAGATATATTTTTATTATTACTATATTTTATAGTATTAAATTTTTTATAAAAAAAAATAATATTTCTTTTTTTACAATAATTATATATTAAATTATAATTATAATTTATTTTATTATTTAAAATTGTAAAATTACAATGTGCTACAGATATATTATTATTTAATATTTTATAAAAAATATTTAATAAAACCATACTATCAACACCTCCACTTATAGTTAATAAATATTTTTTATTTTTAAAAAAATTATTAAATTTTAAAAAAATATTATTTATTTTATTAAACATATATTATATTATCTATTATATAATATACTATCTCTAAAAAACTCATATTTTTAATATTAATAATAAATTTTGATTTTAAATAATATTTTTTTCTTTTATTAATATGATTTTTAATAAAATTTAATAAATCATATGAACATAAATTTTTTATAATAGGTCTTTTAATTTTATTATTTTTTTCTAATAATTTATCATATATTATATTAATATTAGTTTTTAAATATATTGTATTTGAATATTTATTCATTAAATATATATTATTAAAATAACATGGTGTACCTCCTCCAACTGATAATATATAAGATTTATATTTATTTTTAATTAAAAAATAATTTAATATAAAAGTTTCTATTTCTCTAAATTTTATTTTTCCATATTTATTATATATGTCATTTATACTCATTTTATATATTAAAGATATTAATTCATCTAAATCATAAAATTTTAATTTTATTATTGAAGACAAAATATTACCTATATTAGACTTACCACATCCCATATATCCTATTAAAATTATTTTCACAAAAAATAATAAATATATATTATAAATTTATAATATATTATATTATATATTATATTATATTATAATTATAATAAAAAACTATAATATTTAATATAAATACTGACTTGGTAGCTCAGCTGGTAGAGCATTACACTTTTAATGTAAGGGTCCTGGGTTCGAATCCCAGCCATGTCATATTATATTATATTAATATTAATGAAAAAAATAGTATTCTTTAGTAATGGTGATTTTGGTATATATTCATTAATATATTTAATAAAAAATCAAAATAAATATAATTATAATATTATTAATGTAATAACATCTAAAAAAAATATTATTAATAATAAAATTAATAAAATTAAAAAAATATCATTAAAATATAATATTAAATTAATATATAGTGAATATATTAATAACATTAATGTTATCAATAAACTTAAATCATTAAAACCAGATTTATTTATTGTAATATCATTTAAATATTTAATTAAAAAAATATGGAAAATACCAAAACTTGGTACTATTAATATTCATCCTTCATTATTACCTAATTATAAAGGTGCTAATCCAATAAATTGGTGTATTATTAATGGTGAAAATATAATTGGATTAACTAGTTTTTTTATTAATGAAATTATTGATGAAGGTAATATAATATTACAAAAAAAATATTATATAAATAATAAAATTAATTTTGATAAATTATATTATTTATTATCTAAAAAAGTAAAATATTTTTTAATTAAAAATATAAAAATTTTATTTAAAAATAAAAAATATAATTTAATTAAAAATGAAATTAATAATAATAATATTAAATTAGCACCTAAACTTAATAATTATTATACAAAAATATATTTTTTATCTTATTCTTTAATAAAAATATATAATTTAATTAGAGGTTTACCAAATAATAATGCAGCTTGGAGTTTTATAAATATTAATAATAAAATTAATATATTATTTTATTATAAAATTAAAATAATTAAAAAAAAACATAATTTATTTATAGGAAATATTATATTAAAAAATAAAAAAGTATTTATTATTGTAAAAAATGGATATATTAAATTATTAAAATGTAAATTTTCAAATAATAAAATTATTAATAATATAGATATTTATAATTCTATGATTAATTATAAATTATTATTTGTATTTTAATTATATTAATTAATTTACAGACTTGTAAGGATTCGAACCTTAACTATCAGAACCAAAATCTGAGGTGCTACCTTTACACCACAAGTCTATTATTATTATTTTTTTAAAAAAAAATAATATATATAATTATAAATATTTATATTATTATTATAATAATAATATGTTAAAAATTAGATTACAAAGAAAAGGTAAAAAACATTTACCTATATATAATATAGTTGTTGCCAATTCAAAATCTCCTAGAGATGGTAAAATTATTATTAAATTAGGATATTATAATCCTATTAAAAATATTATTAATATTAATATTAATACAACTATTAAATGGTTAAAAAATGGAGCTATTCCAACTAATACTGTAAAATATATTATTAAAAAAAGTAAAACCTATTAATAGAATTATAATTATTATTATTATTATTTATTATATAATATATAATAAATATTATTGTTACTAATAATATTCTATAATATCCAAAATTTATAAAATTTTCTTTACTTTCTTTTAAATAATTATAAAAATAATTTATAGTTATTTTACTTACAATAAATGATAATATATTACTTATTATTATAAATAATATATATTTATTATAAATAATACTTTTAATATTAAAATTTATATTATAATCATTAATTATTAAATATTCATATATTGTTTTTAATAATATTAATAATTTTATAATAATATTTAACATATATGAATAATCAATAATAATATTATAATTTACTAAACATAATAACCCACCTAATATAGTAGACCCTAATCTAGAAACTCCAGGAATAAATGATAAACATGTAAATATTCCTATTAATAATGAATCTTTAATACTAATTTCATTTTTTATATTATTATTATAACTGTATATATTATTAATTATTAATTTATTAAAAATAATTATAATACTAAATATTATAAATATTATTAATAAATATATTAAATTATTAATTATAAATTTTAAATATTTATAAATATAAATATTAAATATTAAAATTGGTAATAATGTAATTAATAATTTTAAAAATAATATAAAATTTAATTTTTCTTTAAATTTTAAATATATTGATAAAAATATACTAAAATTTATTAAATTTAATATATCTTTTACATAATTATAATCAATATTTATTAAATTACTAATTAATATTATATAAAATGTTGAAGAAATTGGTAAATTTTCAAAAATACTTTCTATTAAAAATAGAAATAATATTTTAATATTTATAATATTCATTGACTTTATTAACTTATTATTTATTTATTTATAATAAATAATAAATTAATTAAACATCAACATTTGCAAATAAAGAATATTTTTTAATAAAATTTTTTCTAGGTTTTACATTATTTCCCATTAAAATATTAAATATTTTATTACTTTTTTTAAAATCTTTTATAAATATTTTTTTTAATATTCTAGTTTTTGGATTCATTGTAGTAGTCCATAATTCTTTAGAATTCATTTCCCCTAATCCTTTATATCTTTGTAAAATATTAATATTTTTATTTACTTTTAAAATTTTATTTTTTTCTAATTCATTCCAAATATATTTTTTTTTATTTTTAATTTTTACCCTATATAATGGTGGATTAGCAATATATATATATCCTTTATCAATTAAAATTTTCATATATCTAAATATAAATGTTAATATTAAAGATGTTATATGTTTACCATCTATATCAGCATCAGTCATAATTATAATTTTTTTATATTTTAATTTTTTTATATTTAAATTATTATTATTATAATTCACACCTAATGCTAAAAATATATTTTTTATTTCTTTATTATCAAATATTTTATTTTCTACTGATTTCTCTACATTTAATATTTTTCCTTTTAAAGGTAATATAGCTTGATATTTTCTATTACGTCCTTGTTTAGCTGTACCACCAGCAGAATCACCTTCTACTAAAAATATTTCACATAAATTTGGATCATCATATGTACAATCAGAAAGTTTACCTGGTATACCAGTAATATTTTTATAGGAATTTATATTTTTTTTATAAATTAAATCTTTAGCCTTTTTAGTAGCAATTCTTAAATTATATGTATTAATTATTTTTAATATTAATTTTTTACAATATTTAGGATTTTCTTCTAAAAAAATATTAATTTTATTTTTTACAACTTTTTCTATAATTCCTATTATATTTTTATTTACTAAATTAGTTTTTGTTTGACCCTCAAATTGAGGATTCATCATTTTAATAGATATTATACTTACAATACCATTTCTAATATCATTACCATTTATATATAATTTTTTATATTTCTTATAATATAATTTTATAAATTTATTAAATGCTTTTGTTAATCCTCTTTTAAAACCTGTAATATGTGTACCACCATTTATAGTCTTAATATTATTTACATAAGATATTATTATTTCTTTAAATAATGAATAATAATATATAATTATAATTTCTATTTTTAAATTATTTATTTTTTCTTTAAAATATATATTTTTATTAATTACTAGTTTTAATTTATTATTTTTTTTTTTATATTTTTTATTTAAATATTTAATATAATCTTTTAATCCATTTTTATTATAAAAATAATATTTCTTATTAATTCTTTTATCATATAAATAAATATTTAATTTTTTATTTATAAAAGTAATTTCTTTTAAATAATTATATATTATTTTAAAATTATATTTTTTATATAAAAAAATTTTATCATCTATTTCATAATTTATTTTAGTACCAGTTTTTTTAGTTTTTCCTATTATTTTAATATTATATAATGGTTTTCCTCTATTATATTTTTGCTTATATATTAAACCATTTCTATATACTTTAATAATTAATTTTTTAGATAAAGCATTTACACAAGATAATCCGATACCATGTAAACCACTTGAATATTTATAAGATAATTTATCAAATTTTCCTCCTGCACCAATTTTTGTCATTACTATTTCTAATGCTGATTTATTCTCTTTTTTAAATTTATCTACTGGTATACCTCTACCATCATCTTTTATAGTAATAGATTTATTATTATTAATTATAATAAATATATTTTTACAATATCCTTCTAAATATTCATCTAATGAATTATGTAATAATTCATAAAATATATGATGTAAACCATTTATATTTACATCTCCTATATACATAGTAGGTCTTTTTCTAATGTGTTCAATACCTTCTAAATATTGTATATTTTTAGCAGTATATTTTTTTTCTTTCATAAATTATTATATAATAACAATTATTATTATATTTATATTTATATAATAATAATAATAATAAATTAATTTTAAAGACTATTAATATATGGCAGGTAATACTATTGGTAATATATTTAAATTAACTACTTTTGGAGAAAGTCATGGAAAAGCTATAGGTGGTATTATAGATGGTTGTCCATCAGGTGTAAAAATTAGTATAAAAAAAATAAATTTTGAATTAAATAGAAGAAAAACTGGTCAATCTAATATAGTAACTCCTAGAAAAGAAAAAGATAAAGTAGAAATATTATCTGGTATTATTAATAATATTACTACTGGTACTCCTATAGGATTTATAATATATAATAAAGATAAAATTTCTAAAGATTATAATAATATTAAAAATATATATAGACCTTCACATGCAGATTTTACTTATACTAAAAAATATAAAATTAGAGATTATAAAGGTGGTGGCAGATCCTCTGCAAGAGAAACTGTATGTAGAGTAATAGCAGGTAGTATTGCAAAACAAATTATTAAAAATATTAATATTTGTGCATATGTTTCTGCAGTAGGTAATATTAAATTAAATAAAAAATATAATAAATTAAATTTAAATATAAAAAATATAGAAAATAATATTATTAGATGTCCAGATAAAAAAATTGCTAAAAAAATGATAAAATTAATAAAAATAATTAAAAATAAAGGTGATAGTATAGGTGGTATAATAACTTGTGTAATTAAAAATGTACCTATAGGTTTAGGAGAACCAGTATTTAATAAATTACATGCAGAATTAGGAAAAGCTATGTTATCTATTAATGCTGTAAAAGGTTTTGAATATGGTAGTGGTTTTAATGGAACAAAAAAAAAAGGTTCTGAACATAATGATGTATTTATAGATAAAAATAAAACTAAAACTAATTATTCTGGAGGTATACAAGGTGGTATATCAAATGGTATGGATATTTATTATAATATTGCATTTAAACCAGTTTCTACAATTAAAAAAACTCAATATAGTTTTAATAAAAATACTAATAAATTAGAAAAATTAAAAATTAAAGGTAGACATGATCCTTGTGTATTACCTAGAGCAGTTCCAATAGTAGAAGCTATGACAGCATTAGTAATATTAGATTACTTTTTATTAAATAAATTATATAAATAAATTTAATTAAGTAATATTGAATAAAAAAAAAATATTAATATCAATAATAGGTCCTACTGGAATAGGAAAAACTAAATTATCTATATATTTAGCCAAAAAATTTAATACTGAAATTATTTCATGTGATTCTAGACAATTTTATAAAGATTTAAAAATTGGTACTTCTCAACCAACTATAAAACAATTAAAAATTATTAAACATCATTTTATTGGTCATTTAAATTTAAAAGATAATTATAATATATTTTTATTTGAAAAAGATGTTAATAATTTATTAAAAATATTATATAAAAAATATAATATTATTATAATGGTAGGTGGATCTGGTTTATATGAAAAAACTATAATTGAAGGTATAAATTATATACCTAATATTAAAAAAAAAAAATTATTTAAAATAAGAAAAATTTTATATTCTAAAAATATTAATTATTTATTAAAAAAATTAAAAAATTATGATATTAATTATTATAATAATTTAAATAATAAAAAAGATAAAAGAAAAATAATAAGAGCATTAGAAATAAAATATTGTATAAATAAAAAATTATCATCATTATTTTTAAAAAAAAAAAAAAAAAGACAATTTGATAAATATATTAGAATAGGATTAATTTTAAATAAAAAAAAAATTTTAAATATTATTAAAAAAAAACTACAATTAATGATAAAAAATGGATTATTTAATGAAGCAAAAAAAATATATAATAAATATAAAAATAAAAATTTTAATTCATTAAATACTATAGGTTATAAAGAAATTTTTAATTATTTAAATAATAAAAATAATAAAAATAATAAAAATAATAAAAATAATTGTATAAATAATATATTATATAACACTAAAAAATTAGTAAAAAAACAAATTACATGGTTTAAAAAATATAATAATATTAAATGGTTTAATCCAAAAAATAAAAAAAAAATATTAAAATATTTAAAAAAAAAAATTATTAATATTAATTAATAAGATTTCCCAAATATTGCTATATAATTTGTTATCTTTCCTGTATATATACATTTTCCTATTTTCTTTTTTTTTATTAAACATCTTATTGTAGCATTAGTATCTTTTTTAATTTTTAATTCTGTATATTTATTAATTTTATAATAAGCTATAATAAATCCACATTTTTTTTTTTTAAATAAATTTTTAAATATTTTATAATTATTTATAATTAAAGTATTACTTTTCATTTTTTTTTTAGCTTTATAATATAAATTAATTTGTATTTTTTTAAAAATTTTTAATATTTTATTATATAATTTATTATTAATTTTATAATAGTATTTTTTAAAATTATCTCTTCTTACTATTTCTATAATATTATTTTTTATTTCTTTTTTCCCTATTATTATTCTTAATGGTATTCCTTTATTTTCATATTTATAAAATTTATTACCAGGTTTTTTATATATATTATTATCATATTTTATAATAATATTTTTATTATAAAAAATTTTTTTAATTTTATATACTATTTTATTAATTTTATATATTAAATTTTTATTATTATTATATATAATAGGTATTATTATAATATGTATAGGTGCAATTTTAGGGGGTAAAATTAATCCATTTTTATCTGAATGAATCATTATTATTGCTCCTATTAATCTAGTAGAAATTCCCCATGATGTACACCATATATATTTAATTTTTCCTTTTTTATTAGTATATTTTACCTTATAAACTTTAGAAAAATTTTTAGCAAAATAATGTATAGTTGCTAATTGCAAACATTTATAATTATTTATTATTGTTTCAAATGTAAATGTAAATTTTGCACCTGAAAATTTTTCATTATTTGTTTTAAACCCTGTTATAAAAGGAATACATAAATAATTTTTTATAAATTTTTTATAAATATTTTTAATTTTAATAATTTCATTAATACATTCAATTTTATTTTTATGACCCGTATGTCCTTCTTGTAAAATAAATTCTGAATTTCTTATAAATATTTTATTTCTTATTTCTAATCTTATAATATTTGACCATTGATTTATTAAAATTGGTAAATTTCTATATGATTGTATAATTTTACTATATGTATACCAAATAATCGATTCTGAAGTAGGTCTTATTATTAATTCTTCTTCTAATTTAGATTTAGGATCTAATATAACTTTATTATTTTTTATTATAAATTTTGAATGTGTAACAATTGCACATTCTTTGTAAAAATTTTTAATATGATTTTTATCTATAAAAAAAATTTTTTTAGGTATTAATAAAGGAAAATAAACATTTTTATGTTTTGTTTTAATTAATATATTATTTAATATATTTTTTATATTTTCCCATATTTTATATCCATATGTTCTTAATATTATAAATCCTTTAATTTCAGAAAAAAATGCTATTTTACTTTTAATTATTAATTTTATATAATTTTTATTATTCATTAATTAATTTTAAATAATAATATTAATTATTATTTAAAATAATTAAAAATTAATTAATAATATTATAATTTTAAATGAAAAAATTTATTAATTATGCTAAAAATAATATTTATATATATAATACTTTAAGTAATAAAAAAGTTAAATTTATTCCTATTAATAATAATAATATTAATATGTATGTATGTGGTCCTACTATATATAATAATATACATTTAGGTAATTTAAGAACTTTTATTTTTTTTCGATGTATTATATAGATATTTTAAACATTTAAAATATAATATAAAATATATAAAAAATATTACTGATATTAGTCATTTAGAATTTAATTTAAATTTTAAAAATAATAATAAAAACCCAAATGAATTAATACAAAAGTATTTATTAAATTATTATTTTGTAACAAAAAAATTAAATTTATTATTTCCTAATATAGAACCTAGAAGTACTAGTTATATTATTGAACAAATAATTAATATTAAAAAAATATTAAATAATAATTATGCTTATTTTAATAATTATTCTATTTATTTAAATGTTAAAAAATATAATAAAATTTTTGGAAATTATGGTAATATATTAAATAATATTAATTTGAATAAAGAAATAGTAATTAATAATCAATATATTTTTGAAAAAAATAATAATTATGATTTTGCTATTTGGATAAAATCTAATAATAAAATTATGAAATGGGCTTCTCCATGGGGATATGGTTATCCTGGTTGGCATATTGGTTGTACTACAATTAATAATAAATTATTTGGTAATTATTTTGATATTCATGGAGGAGGTATAGATTTAAAATTTCCTCATCATGAATGTGAAATTGCTTTATCAAATATTATTAATAATAATAAAAATAATTTAGCTAAATATTGGATACATACTAATATGTTAAATATTAATAATAAAAAAATGAGTAAATCACTAAATAATTATATTTTATTAAATGATATTATTAAAGGTAAATTAAAAATTACTAATTATAATAAAATACATCCTATTATAATAAAATTTTATTTATTAAATACACATTATAGAAATGTTATTAATATTTCTAAAAATTCAATATTTAATTCTATTAAAATATATAATAAAATTAAAAATATATTTAAAATAATAAATAAAATAAATACTAAAAAAAATACTTCTAAAATTATTAATATTGATAAAATATATAAAAATTTTTATGATTCTATTAATGATGATTTTAATATTCCTTTATTAATATATAATTTTTTAAATTTAAATAAAATTTTAAAAAAATGTTTAAATAAAATATTAAATATTAATAATAAAGATTTAATTAAAATTTATAATTTAGTAAAAATATTTTTTATAAAAATTTTAGGATTAAAAATTAAAAATAAAAATAAATATAATATTAATATTAAATTAATTAATAATATTTTAAATATTAGAAATGAAATGAGAAAAAATAAAGAATTTTATTATTCTGATAAATTAAGAAAAATATTAAATAAATTTTATTTAATTAAAGATAATAAAATTATTTATTAAATTATAATAATATTATTATTAATAAATATTATTTTATTAATTAAAATTTATTTTAAATATAATATTAATTATTAAATTTTAAATAATTATAAAAAAAAATATAAATTATAATTATATATATTATTATATATATATATATATATATATATATAATATAATATAAAAATAATAATAAAAATGAATATGAATATATATTTAATTGGTAAAATTAAAGATATTTTTAACACACAAATTTTTAAAAATAATTTTAAAAAAAAAAGTTTAATTCTTATTACTGAAGAACAATTTCCACAAAATATTATAATAGATTTTATACAAGATAAAATTGAATTATTAAACAATTTTAAAATTAATGATATAGTAAAAATCTATATTAATATTAAAGGTAAAGAATGGATAAATAATGAAGGTATTACAAAATATATTAATTCTATACAAGGTTGGAAAATAGAAAAAATATAATTTAATTTTATTAATTTTTTTAATAAAATTATTAAATATTAATTTAATAAATGATAAAAAATATTGGAATAATTACTTCAGGGGGAGATTCCCCTGGAATGAATGCAGCTATTAAAACAATAGTTAATTATTCTAATAATAATAATATTAATTGTTACGGTATTAAATATGGATATGAAGGTTTAATAAAAGGAAATTTTAAAAAATTATCTAATTTTATAGTAAATAATATTTTATCATTTGGAGGAACTATTTTAGGAACTAGCAGATCTGAAAAATTTAAAACTAAAATTGGTAGAAAAAAAGCATATAATAATATTATTAAAAATAAAATTGATGGATTAATAGTAATCGGTGGTGATGGTACATTTACAGGAGCAAAAAAATTATATAAAGAATATAAAGTACCAATAATAGGAATACCTGGGACTATTGATAATGATATATATGGTACAGATTATACAATAGGATATGATACTTCTTTAAATACTATAATTAATAATATAGAAAAAATAAAAGATACAGCATATTCTAATAATAAATTATTTATTATAGAAGTAATGGGAAAAGGATTAGGATTTTTAGCATTAAATAGTGGAATTTCTATAGGTGCATTAGATATATTTATTCCTAATAATAAGAAATATAATTTAAAAAATATTTATAATATTTTAAAAAATTGGAATATAAATAAATATTCCAATATTATAATTGTAGCAGAAAATAAAAAAATAGGAGATTCTGCAAAAACAATATATAAATTAATAAAACAAAAATTTAAAAATATTGATATTAGATATAATATTTTAGGGCATGTACAAAGAGGAGGATCACCTACATATTTTGATAGAATATTAGCAATTAATTTTGGTTTAGAATCTATAAAAAATTTAATAAAATTAAAAACTAATATAGTAATTGGTATTAATAATAATAAAATTATACATATACCATTT
The DNA here is from genome assembly GCA_029851245.1 of Candidatus Shikimatogenerans bostrichidophilus. Taxonomy (GTDB): domain Bacteria; phylum Bacteroidota; class Bacteroidia; order Flavobacteriales; family Blattabacteriaceae; genus Shikimatogenerans; species Shikimatogenerans bostrichidophilus_C. The sequence goes on along the minus strand of CP099826.1, from coordinate 120,654 downwards.
AATGAATCAATTAAAAAAAAAAAAAAAAAATTTGATAAAAATATAATTAATATATATGATAATATTTATTAATAATTTTATAAAAAAATTAAAATTTAATAAAGAGATATAAATTTATAATTTATATCTCTTTTATTTTATAGTTAACCTAAATAATTTTTTAAATTTTTACAATATTTATTATTTTTTAATTTTATTAAGGCACTAATTTGTATTTGTCTTACTCTTTCTCTAGTAAGATTAAATATTTTAGCAATTTCTTCAAATGTCATTTGTTTTTTTTTAAACAATCCACAATATAAAATAATAACTTTTTTTTCTCTTTTAGAAAGTATTTTAAAACATTTTTTAATATCTTTATTTAAAGATTCTATATTTAATTTATTTTCTAATTCATTACTTTCTTTAGAATGTAAAATATCATATAAATTTATATCTTCTCCTTCAATTAAAGGAGCATCTAAAGAAATATGTTTACCAGAATTTCTAATTACTTCTTCAACATTTTTTTCATCAGTTGATAAATATTTTGCAATTTCTTTAATAGTAGGTTTGCGATTATATTTATGTTCTAAAATAATAGAAATTTTATTTATTTTATTTAAAAAAGCTATTTTATTAGTAGGTGATCTTACACATCTTGAATAATCCGCTATTGCCTGTAATATACATTGTCTAATCCACCACACTGCATAAGAAATAAATTTATATCCTTTATTATAATCAAATCTAGAAGCTGCTTTAATTAATCCTAAATTACCTTCATTAATTAAATCTAATAAACTTAATCCTTGATTTTGATATTGTTTAGCTACAGATACTACAAATCTTAAATTAGAATTAACTAATTTTTTTAAAGCAATTTTATAATTTTTATTATTTTTACCTTTACTTATTATCTTAGCTAATTTTTTTTCTTCTTCTTTTTTTAATAATGGTATATTACTAATTTCCTGTAAATAATTATTTAATGATTTAGATTCATATTTATTAGTTAATTTTTTAATAATTTTAAATTTTTTCATATTTTTTACTATATTTTACTAGATAATTGTATTTTACCTGTTTTTTTATTTTTTCCTAAATATTTTACTTTAATATAACTTCCTACTTTATAAAGATTTTTAATTTTTTTATTTTTAATAATTAATTCAGAAGTATGTAATAATCCTTCAATACCTTTTGAAATTTCAACAAATATACCAAACCATTTTATACTTTTTATTTTTGCATTATATATATATCCTTTTTTAGGTATAAAAATAATATTTTTAATAATTTTTATTACTTTTTCTATATTATCTTTTTTTTTACCAAATATTTCTATTATTCCTTCTTTTTTATTTTCTTTTATAATTATATTAGTATTAGTATTTGATTGTATTTCTTGAATATTTTTACCACCACTTCCTATAATAATACCTATATATTTTTTAGGTATTTTAATAATAGTAAATTTAGGTGCAGTTGATTTAATAATTTGTCTAGAATTAGATAATATTTTATTCATTTTATTTAAAATTATTAATATACATTTTTCAGATTTTTTTAAAATTTTATATAAAATATTATTTATTGAAAAATTTATATTTTTAATATCCATTTGACAAGATGTAATTCCTTTTTTAGTTCTAGTAATTTTAAAATCCATATCTCCATAATTATCTTCTTCACCTAAAATATCATATAATATAATTTTTTTCTTTTTATTAATAATTATTCCAAAAGATATACCAGCTACAAGATTTTTTATTTTTATACCAGAATCCATTAATGCTAATGAAGAAGCACATACTGTTGCCATAGATGATGAACCATTAGATTCTAATATATCAGATACAATTCTAATTGTATAAGGTATATTATCATTTATTATATTAATTAAAGATTTTTTAGCTAATGCTCCATGACCTATTTCTCTTCTTGATATACCTACTATTTTTTTTATTTCACCAATTGAATAAGGTGGAAAATTATAATGTAAATAAAATTTTTCATTATCTTCTATAATAATATTATAAATTTTATTTACATCTAAAGAAGTTCCTAAAGTTACTGTTGTTAAACATTGTGTTTCACCTCTAGTAAATAATATAGAACCATGTACATTTGGTAAATAATTAATAATTCCCCATATATTTCTAATATTATTATATTTTCTACCATCTAATCTATATTTTTTTTTTATTATTAATTGTCTTATAATTTTTTTTTTATAATACAAAAAATATTTATTAATTAAATAATCATTATTAATATTTATTAATTTATTATAAATTTTATTATATAATATTAAATATCTATTATTTCTATCTTTTTTTTTTTTATATTTTTTTGAAATTTTATATAATCTTTTATATACAAAATTTTTAATTTTTTTTTTAATTTTATTATTATTAATATTTATTAATTTTATTTTTTTAATTATTAAATATTTATTAATTTTTTTTAAAAATAAATTTTGAAAATTTATTTGTTTAATTATAATTTTATGGGAAAAATCTATAATTTTATAAAAATCCTTATTACTAATTTCTTTCATTTCTCCATCTATCATATATATAGAATTTTTAGATCCTCCTATAATTAAATTTATATCAGATTTTTTTATTTCTTTTATACTTGGATTAACAATAAATTTTTTATTTATTCTTGCTAATTTAATTTGTGAAACTGGTCCATAATATGGTATTCCAGAAATTAATAAAGCTGAAGAAGTTGCTAATCCTACTAATCCATCTGGTAATACTTTAGAATCATATGATAATAATGTTATCATTATTTGTATTTCATTAATTAAATTTTTTGGTAATAAAGGTCTAATTAATCTATCTACTAATCTCATAGTTAATATTTCTTGTTCAGAAGGTTTACCTTCTCTTTTAATAAACCCACCTGGTATTTTACCACCTGCAAAAAATTTTTCTCTATAATCTATTGTTAAAGGTACAAAATCTATATTTTCTTTATTAACTTTTCCGAATACTACTGTAGATAATAATATAGTATTTTCCATTTTTAATATTATAGAAGAATTACTTTGATTAGCAATTTGTCCGGTCTCTATCGTTATATATCTGTTATTATTTAATAACATTTTTTGTTTTATTAATTTATATTTGTACATTATTTTTTAATTTTAATATTTAATTTTTTAATAATTAAATAATACAAGTTAATATATTTTTTTTTTATATACTTTAATATATTTTTTTTTTTATATACAATTTTAATTAAAATTCTTTCAGTTTTATAATCTTTTTTATTTTTTTTTAAATGTTTATTAAGATTATAAATTCTTTTTGTTAATAATATTATTTTATTAATATAATATTTATATTTTTTATATTTATTATTTTTTATAATCATTTATTTATAAATTTTGTTTTTTTTTATTATTTTAATCCCTAATTTAAATAAATAATTATTATTTATTTTTGAAGGACTATTTAACATAATATCTTTATTATAATAATTTTTAGGAAAAGGTATTAAATTTTTAATATCTTTTTTATTTAATAATAATAATATTAATCTATCTATTCCAATTCCTATTCCTCCATGAGGAGGTACACCATATTTTAATGCATTTAAAAAAAATTTAAAATTTTTATTAATATTTTCTTTTTTAATTTTTAATAAATTAAAAATTTTTTTTTGTAATTTATAATTATTAATTCTTATAGAACCACTAGCAATTTCTATTCCATTTATTACTAAATCATAGGATTTAGAATAATTTTTATATGATAATTTATTATTATTAATTATTGGACATGTAAATGGATGATGATATGAATAATATTTTTTATTTTTTATATTATATTTAAATAAAGGAAAATTAATTATCCATATTGGAATTAATATATTTTTTTTATATATTGCTTCATTATATAATAATTTATTAATTTTATCAAATATTTTATTTTTATTTATTTTTAAATTATTATTATATATTATAATTATTAATATATCATATTCTGAAAAAAATTTTTTTTTTATTATATTTAATATTTTTTTTTTTTTAAAATTATTATTATATTTATTCTTATTATTTATAATTAATATTTTTTTATATTTTTTTTTAAATATTATATTTATTATTTTTATTATTTTATTAATTTTAAAATTTTTTATATTTAAAAAATTAGGTAATATAAAACTTAATATATTATATTTTTTTTTTATTTTTTTAATTTTTATATTTATATTATATATTTTATTTATTAAATTTGGTTTATCTGTATTATATTTTTTAATAGCTTTATTATATTTTATTTTTTTAAATCTTATAATTCTTTGATTATAAAATTTTTTAAATATATATTTTATAAATTTTTCTATTAATTTAATAATATTTTTTATTTTATTAATAAAAGAAATTTCTATATCTAATTGTAAAAATTCTGTTTGTCTATCTTTTCTAAGATCTTCATCTCTAAAACATTTTGCAATTTGAAAATATTTATCAATTCCACCAATCATTAATAATTGTTTAAAAATTTGAGGAGATTGTGGTAATGAATAAAATTTACCTTTAAAATTCCTTGAAGGTATTATAAAATTTCTAGCACCTTCAATAGTATTGTTTACTAATAATGGAGTTTCAAGTTCTATAAATTTTTTTTTTAAAAAATATTGTCTTATTTTATTAATTATATTAGATCTTTTAATTAAATTATCTTTTATTACTTTTCTTCTAATATCTAAATATCTATATTTTAATCTTAATTTTTTACTTACCTTTGGTATTCCATTACTATTAATATTAAAAGGTAATATTTTAGATTTATTTATTATATTTATTTTATATACATGTACTTCTATATTATTTTTATTTTTTTTCTTTACTATTCCTTTAATTCTTATTAAATATTCATTATTTATTTTAAATAAATAATATTTCTTTTTTATAAATAATTTAGTAATTCCATAATAATCTCTTAAATCTATAAATATATATTTTTTTAATATTCTAATATTATGTACCCATCCTGATAATATTACTTTTTTATTAATATCTAATATATTTAATTCTCCACAATTATGTGTTCTATACATTTTTTTATTTTAATTTAAATTTTTATTAATATTATTATTATATATATTATATTATATTATATTATATATTTAATGGTAGATGTAGCTTAATGGTAAAGCATCAGATTGTGGTTCTGAAGTATGCTGGTTCAAATCCAGTCATCTACCTATTTTAATTGTAAATATTAATTTATATTTTTTTTATATTTATAAATAAATAATATTTCTTATTATTTAATATTTTAAATAAATAATTTTTAATATTATAAATATTAATTTTAAAATAAATATTTTTATTAATAATATTATTATTAATATAATATTTTAATATAATATTAATTATATTAATTTTTTTTTTATTTTTTAATAATAAAAAAAATTTATTAAATATTTTTATAATATCTTTTTTATTTAAATTAATAGGTATATAATATATAAATAATAATTTATTTTTAATTTTTATTTTTATAAAATTATTAATTTTCTTTATAATTAATAATTTTATAATTTTATAATTTTTATAATTAATATAATAAGGAATTTTTATAATTAATGGTAATATTAATAATTGTTTAAAATAAAAAATTTTATTATAATTATAATATTTTAAATAATTATATGTAATAATATTATTTATTTTTTTAAAATTTAAAATAAATTTTTTATTATTATATATTAATAAAATATATTTTTTATTTTTATATATAAAATCTATTTTATTTATATATTTTAAATTAAAAAAATAATTTTTTATATATTTTATATTTTTATTTATATTTTTTTTCTTTTTTTTATAAAATAATTTTTTTTTAATATTAAAATAAAAATTTATTTTTTTTTTATTAATAAAATATATTTTATTAATAAATTTTTTAATAAATTTTTTAATTTTTTTAATTATAAAATTATTATTTTTATAATTATTATAATTAAAAAATATTTTATCATCAATTATATTATAAATAATATTATTATTTATAATTTTAATAAATAAAAAATAATTAATTTTATATTTATTTATATACTTTAATAAATATAAATTTATTATATTATAAAATTCTTCATTATTAATATATTTTTTATTTATAAATATAAATTTATAATTTTTTTTTTTAAAATATTTATTATATTTTGGATTTAAAATAATAATTTTTATTTTTATATTCTTATATTTTTTATAATAATAAATTAATAAATTATTATAATATTTAATTTTATTAAAAAAAATATTATATATTCTATATAAAAAATTATTATTTTTAATTATTAAAATTTTTTTTTTATTATAATAAAAATAAAAATTAATTTTATTATAACATAATATAATTTTATATAAAATATTTAATATTTTATTATATTCTTTTTTATTTTTATTAAATAATATTTTATTATTATTAATTAATATATTTTTTATTTTAAAAACACTACCATTTTTACAAAAACATAATATTTTTTTTACTATTTTACCATACTTTATTATAATATTTATTCCTATTTTACAATTTTTAGTTTTAGTTATAATTTCCATTATAGAAATATTAGATATACAATATAAAGCATTTCCTTTATATCCAATATATTTTCTATTATATAAATCAACTTCATTTTTTATTTTAGATGTAGTACCTTTATAAAAACAAATAATAGCATTATTATATGTCATACCAATACCGTCATCAATTACAGTAATATTTAAATTTTTATTTAAATAAAGTTTAATATTTTTGGAATTTGCATCTATTGAATTTTCTATTAATTCTTTAATTATTGAATAATAATTATTAATTGTATTTATTAATAATATTTTTTTTAAAATCTTTTTAGATAAAAAATTTATTTTCATTTAAAATTATAAATTAAATTTTAATTTTAATTTATTATATTTTTTTTTTATAAATTTATATATATCTTTATAATTATTTTTAATTTTTTCATAAAATATTAAATTAAATAAATATTTTTTAATTATTCCTACTTTTTCCCCTTTTTTAATATTAAAAATTTTCATTATATTATTACCATTAATTGATAATTTTATATTATTTATATTTTTTTTTTTATTAATATTTTTAATTTTTTTAAAAATATTAATAATATTATTTTTTAATTTTTTTTTATTTTTATTATTTATTACATTATTTATATATGAATTTTCTAATTTAAATATATCTTTAATATTATTATATCCAATTTTAAATATATATTTTTTTATTATATTACTATTAATATTTTTTTTAGATAATTTAATTAAAATATTATTATATTTTATAATATTTTGTACATATTTCATATTATTTTTCATTGGTAATTTTAATCTATGAAATATATTAGGTATCATATTAGATGCTATTATTTCATTATATTTAAAAGTAAATTTTTTATTTTTTATATATTTTTTAGATATTGGTTTTCCAATATCTTTTAATAAGATTGCCCATTTTAACCATATATTATTAGTATTAATATTATCTATAATAGATAATATATTTTTAAAATTTTTTTTATATATTAAATTATTAATATTATTAATTTTATTTATTGCTAATAATTCTGGTAAAATAATTGATAAAAATCCATATTTTAATAATAATTTTAATCCTATTGAAGGTTTTTTTGATAATAATATTTTATTAAATTCTTGTACTATTCTTTCAATTGGTATTATTCTAATTCTATCTATATTATTAATAATAGAAATTTTAATTTTTTTATTAATATTAAAATTTAATTGTGTAGAAAATCTTATAGCTCTTATCATTCTTAAAGGATCTTCATAAAATGTAATATTAGGATTTATAGGAGTTCTAATAATTTTATTTTTTAAATCTTTTATTCCATTATATTTATCAATAATTTTTAAAAAATTTTTTTTATTTAAACATATTGCAATAGAATTTATTGTAAAATCTCTTCTTTTTTGATCATCAATAATAGAATTTAAAATTTTTATTTTTGGTTTATTATTATAAATATTATAATATTCTTTTCTAGTACTCACAAATTCTATATTATAATTATTATATTTAATAATAGCTGTTTTATATCTTTTAAAAAAAAAAATTTTATTAGTAATTATTTTTTTAGAAAAATATTTAGCTAATAAAAAACTATCACCTGTAGTTACAATATCTATATCATAAGAAATAATATTAAATAATAATAAATTTCTAACATATCCTCCTATTAAATAAGTTTTATATTTCAATTTATCACTAATTTTTGAAATATTTATAAATATTTTATTATTTAATATTAGCTTTTTATTCATAATTTTAAAAATATTATTATTATAATAAATATTAAATAATTATTTATAATATTATGATATTACCAATATTAATATATAAAAATGAAAATTCAAAATTAAGAAAAATAAATAAAAATATAAAAAAATATAAAAACATTAATTCTATAATTAATAATATGTTTGATACAATGTATTATAATAATGGTATTGGTTTAGCAGCTCCACAAATAGGTAAAAATATTAAATTATTTATTATTGGTATTAATAATATAAAAGAAACTTATATAAATCCTAAAATTATTAAATATAGTAAAAAAAATATAATTAGTAAAGAAAGTTGTTTAAGTCTCCCTAGATTAAAGATTAAAATAATTAGAAAAAAAATAATAAAAGTTAAATATTATAATATTAATTGGAAAAAAAAATATAAAATATTAAATAATTTTCTATCTATTATATTTCAACATGAATATGATCATATAAATGGTAAATTAATAATTGATTATTTAAAATAAAATTTATATATTTAATATAAATTATATATTTAATATATTAATATAATATGAAAAATATTAAAAAAATTAATAATAATTGGATAAAAAAATTTTCATATCCATTAATTATTTCTGGCCCATGTAGTGCAGAAAATGAAAAACAAGTTTTAAATATTGCAAAAGATTTAAATAAATCCTATGTAGAAGTATTTAGAGCTGGTATCTGGAAACCTAGAACTAAACCAGGTATGTTTGAAGGTAAAGAAGAAGAAGGTTTAAAATGGATGGTAAAAGCTAAAAAAAAATATAATTTATTATTAGCTACAGAAGTAGCTAATAAAAATCATGTAAAATTAGCATTAAAATATAAAATTGATATATTATGGATAGGAGCAAGAAGTACTTGTAATCCTTTTACTATACAAGAAATATCAGATAGTTTAAAAAATTCTAAAAATATAATATTAATTAAAAATCCATTAAATTTAGATATAGAATTATGGATAGGAGCAATTGAAAGATTTATAAAAAATAATATTTATAATATTGGTATTATTCATAGAGGTTTTTCAATATATAAAAGTAAAAAATATAGAAATCAACCATGTTGGTTAGAAGTTTTAAAATTAAAAGAAAAATTCCCTAATATTCCAATTTTATGTGATCCTTCACATATAACAGGAGATAGTAATAAAATATATGAAGTTTCTAAAAAAGCAATTAATTTTGGATATGATGGATTAATGATAGAAACACATAATAATCCTAAAAAAGCATTAAGTGATGCAAATCAACAAATTACACCTACACAATTAACAGAAATTTTAAGTAAAATATTATTAAAAAAAAAAATACAAAAAAAATATATTAATACTTTAAATATATATAGAAATAATATTAATGAAATAGATGAAAATATTATATATTTATTAAAAAATAGATTTATATCTTCTAATAAAATTGGAGAAATTAAAAATAAATATAATTTAAATATTATACAAAAAGATATAATGTTAAAACAAAAAAACAAATATAAAGAAATATGTAAAATATTAAATTTAGATGAATTATTAATACAAAAAATATTTGATGAAATTCATAAAAAATCTATAGAATTACAATTAAATAAAAAAAAAATAAATACTAAAATAAAAAAATAATTATTTATACTTAAATTTAATATTTTAAATAAATATTAATAATAATATATTAATATTTATTTAAAATATTATTTATATTATTTTTATCTATTTTTTCTTGTTTTTTAAATATTTCTTTTTTATTATATTTTTTTTTTCTTTTTGAAATAAATATTTCAATTTTTGCAAACCCTGTATTTGATATAAATATTTTAGTTGGTATAATAGTTAAATTTTTATTATTTGTTATTTTATTTTTTATTTTATTTATTTCTTTTTTAAATAATAATAATTTTATTTTATTATTATTTTTAATATTAAAAAATTTCAAATTATAAATATATATTTCATTATTATATATATAACAATATGAATTATATATATCAATTTTATTATTTCTTATTGCTTTAATTTCTTTACCTGATAATTTCATCCCAGCATTATATTTTTCTAATAAATAATAATTATAATAAGCTTTTTTATTAATAATATTTTTCATTATTTAAATAATAATATGATCACGACAGGATTTGAACCTGTGACCCACTGCTTAGAAGGCAGTTGCTCTATCCATCTGAGCTACGTGATCATTAAATTAATTTTTAAAAATCGGGGTGACAAGATTTGAACTTGTGATCTCCTGGTCCCAAACCAGGCGCGATAATCCTGGCTACGCTACACCCCGTAATTAATAATTTATCGGAGAGTATGGGATTTGAACCCATGTAGCATTTATTATTGCTGACAGTTTAGCAAACTGTTCCGTTAAACCACTCCGGCAACTCTCCAAAAATTAATAAATATTAATTAATATTTATAATATAAATAATAAATTATTATTAATCTAAATTAATAAGAGAAAATAAAATATTATTTGGTAATTCAATTTTTCCAATTTTACGCATTTTCTTTTTCCCTTCTTTTTGTTTATTTAATAATTTAAGTTTTCTAGAAATATCTCCACCATAACATTTAGAAATAACATCTTTTTTAAATGGCATAATATTTTCTCTTACTATTATTTTATTATATATATAAGCTTGTATAGGTATTATAAATTGTTTTTTAGGTATTAAATCTTTTAATTTTTTACATATCTTTTTTGCCTTAATATAAGCATTATTAATATGTGAAAAAAATGAAAAACCATCTACTATAATATTATTTATATATATATCAACTTTTACAATATTTGATTTTTTATATCCTATAAATTTATAATATATTGTAGAAAATCCTTTTGTTATTGCTTTTAATTCATTATTAAAATCAAAAATAATTTCAGAAAATGGTATATTAAATATTAATTTTATCTTTAATGAAGATATATAAATTTGTTTTTTAAAAATTCCTCTTTTTTTAATACAAAATGATATTATTTTACCTATATATTTATCATTAGTATAAATAATAATTTTTACATATGGTTCTTTAATATATTTTATATTATTAATTTTTGGTAAATTTAATGGATTATTAATTTTTTTAATTCTTTTATTTTTTAAATAAATTTTATATTTTACATTTGGTATAGTAGTAATAATATTTATATTATATTCTCTAAATATTCTTTCTTTAATAATTTCAAAATGTAATATTCCTAAAAAACCACATCTAAATCCAAAACCAAAAGTATTAGAAAAATCTTTATAATAGGAAAATGAATAATCATTTAATTTTAATTTTTTAATAGCATTTTTTAAATTTTCATAATCTTTATTATTAACTGGAAATATCCCAATAAATACCATTTTTTTAAAATATTTTAATTTTATTATATATTTTGTTTTTACATCATTTATAGAAACTATAGTATCTCCAATTTTAATATTTTCTAATTTTTTAGTTTTATATATAAAATATCCTACATTTCCAGGATATATTATTTTAACTTTATTATTATTTAATAAACTTAAATTTTCTATTTTAATTTTTTTATTATTTGACAATAATTTAATTTTATCATTATTTTTTAATATTCCATTAAAAATTCTAAAATATATTTTAATCCCTTTATAATTATCATAATTAGAATCAATAATAAAAGCTTTTAAAGGTAAATTTTTATTACCATTAGGAGAAGGTATTTTTTCAATTATAAATTTTATTAATTTACTAATTCCTATACCTTTTTTAGCACTTATATGTAAAATTTCATTATTACTACAATTTAATAATTTTTTAACATCATTAATTACATTATTATAATTTATATTTAAATCTATTTTATTTAATACTGGAATTATTTTTTTTTTTTTTTTAAAAGCAAAATTAAAATTTGATATCGTTTGTGATTGAATACTTTTAGAAATATCTATTAATAATAATACTCCCTCACATGCTAATATTGATTTATATACTTCATATGAAAAATCTGCATGTCCTGGGGTATCTATTAAATTTAATGTATATATATTATTTTTATAATTATATTTTATTGGAACTATATGATTTTTAATAGTTATACCTTTTTCTATTTCTAAATCCATATTATCCAATAATTTATTTTTATTATCTTTTATGGTATTTGTATATTTTAATAATTGATATGCTAAAGTACTTTTACCATGATCTATATGTGCTATAATACAAAAATTTCTTATAAATTTCATATATTTATTATATTTAATATAAAAAATAAATTTAATTTTTTAACAAACATTTAAATATATTAAATATTAATAAAATATATTTATTAAAAATATTATTATTTTTATAATTTAATAATATTTATGTTATATTTTTTATATATAAAATAAATAATTCTTTTAAAAAAGCTTTTTATTATTCTAATAATAATAAAAAAGCAATAATTTAAAAATTATTGCTTTTTTAAATTATTATTAATTATTTAATTTTATTATATTACATCATATCTCCTCCTGTCGGTATTTGTGGAATATTTGAAGAATTTACTTTTTTAATATCTGTTATTACACATTCAGTAGTTAAAAACATACCAGCTACAGAAGCTGCATTTTCTAATGCTACTCTAGTTACTTTTGTAGGATCTATTATACCAGCAGATAACATATTTTTATATGTACCTGTTTTAGCATCATAACCATAATCATTTTTTTCTTCTAATACTTTTGCTACTATTACTGACCCTTCTTTACCAGAATTTTTTACTATTTGTCTTAAAGGTTCTTGTAATGATCTTTCAATAATTTTTATACTTGTATTTTCTTCATTATTATTAAATTTTATTTTTTTTAAAATTTTTATAGAACGTAAAAGTGCTATACCACCTCCTGCTACAATACCTTCTTCTACTGCTGCTCTAGTTGCATTTAATGCATCTTCTACTCTATCTTTTTTTTCTTTCATTTCTACTTCAGAAGCGGCTCCTACATATAATACTGCTACTCCACCTGATAATTTTGCTAAACGTTCTTGTAGTTTTTCTTTATCATATTCAGAATCACTATTTTTAATTTGTAATTCTATTTGATTAATTCTATTTTCAATATTTTTTCTTTTTCCTAATCCATTTACTATAATAGTATTTTCTTTCTCTATAGTAACTTTTTCACATCTTCCTAAATCTTTTATTTTAATTTTTTCTAAATCATTTCCCAGTTCTTCTGATATTACTGTACCTCCTGTTAATATTGCTATATCTTCTAATATAGATTTTCTTCTATCTCCAAAACCAGGGGCTTTTACTGCTGCTACTTTTAATGAGCCTCTAATTTTATTTACTACAAGTGTTGCTAATGCTTCACCTTCTACTTCTTCTGAAATTATTAATAATGGTTTACCAGATTGTGCTATATGTTCTAATACTGTTATTAATTCTTTCATAGAAGAAATTTTTTTATCACATAATAATATATATGGATTATTTAATTCAGATATCATTTTTTCTGTATTAGTTACAAAATATGGTGATTGATATCCTCTATCAAATTGCATACCTTCTACTACTTCTACAGAAGTTTCTATACCTTTTGCTTCTTCTACTGTAATTACTCCATTTTTTCCAACTTTTTCAAAAGCTTTAGAAATTAATTTTCCTATTTCATTATCATTATTTGCTGAAATTGATGCTACTTGTTTTATTTTTTTATAATTCCCACCTACTTCTTTAGAAATTTTTTTTAAATATTTTACTATTATTTTTACTGTTTTATTAATTCCTCTTTTTAAATCTATAGGATTAGCACCTGCTGCTACATTTTTTAATCCTTCTTTAATTATTGATTGTGCTAATAAAGTAGCTGTTGTTGTACCATCACCGGCAACTTCATTTGTTTTAGATGCTACTTCTTTTACCATTTGAGCACCTAAATTTTCTATTGGATCTTCTAATTCTATTTCCTTTGCTACTGTTACACCATCTTTAGTAACTTGTGGCCCACCAAATGTTTTTTGTAATACTACATTTCTTCCTTTAGGCCCTAAAGTAATTTTAACAGCATTTGCTAATATATCTACACCTTTTTTTAATTTATCTATTGCTTTTATATTAAATTTTATGTCTTTTGCCATAATATTAAATTTATTTTATTTATTATTTATTATTTATAATTGCTAAAATATCATTTTCATACATTATTAAATATTTCTTATTATTAATATTTAATTCTGTACCAGAATATTTACTATATAATACAATATCACCTTTTTTAACTATCATATTATAATTTTTTTTTCCTGTTCCTACTTCTATTACTTTTCCTTTTTGTGATTTTTCTTTTACTGTATCAGGTATTATAATACCAGATTTAGTTTTATTTTCTATTTGTAAAGGTTCTATTATTACACGATCATATAAAGGTTTTATATTTATTTCTTTCATATTTAATTTTATATTTTTTTAATAAATAATAATTTTATATTTTTAATATAATATATTATTTATATATTTTAATAATTATTTCCATATTAATGTAACTTCTCTATTATTAATAATTTTTCTAATATATACTATATTTTTTTTAAATTTTTATTAAATTAAAATTATTATTATTATTATTTATAATATTTTTTAATTCATATATAAATAATTTTATATCTAAATATTTATTAAATATATTAAATGATATTCTTATTGAAGTAGTATTTTTAAATTCTTTTTTATTTATTATATTTTTTAAAACATGTGAATAATTACTACAAGTACTATTTTTAGAAATTATTATTCCTTTTAATTCTAATTTTATATGTAATAAATTATCTTTAATAGGTAATCTAATATTTAATATATTTATTGAACTTTTTTTTAAATTATTAGATAATCCATTAAATTTTATATTATTAATATTTTTTTTTAAATATTTTATACATTTTTTTTTTAATAATAATATTTTTTTATTTTCTATTTTATAATTTTTATTATTTATTTGTAATGCTTTATATAAACCTAAAATACCATATATATTATTAGTACTAGATTTTATATTATTATAATAAATATTTATTTTTATATTTATTCTTTTATTTATATATATAAAACCTATTCCTAATGGGCCATAAAATTTATGTGCACTAGCAGTTAAAAAATCACAAAATATTTTTTTTATATTTATTTTATAATGGCCTATATATTGTACGAAATCAGAATGATAATAAGTATTATATTTTTTACATAATTTTCCTATTTTATTATAATTATTAATATTTCCTATTTCATTATTTATAGACATAATACTTACTAAATTATTTTCTTTTTTAATTTTTTTTAATATTTTTTTTAATTTATTAATATCTAATATTCCTTTACTATTATTTTTTATAAAATATAATTTTATATTATTATTTTTTTTTTTAATATTTAAAATAGTTTTTAAAACTGATAAATGTTCTAATTTAGAAGTTATTATATTTTTTATCTTTAAATTATTTACTATTAATTTTATAATTATATTATTTCCTTCAGTTCCACTAGAAGTAAAATATATTTCTGAAGATTCACAATTTATTATTTTTGATATTTTTTCTCTAGCAATTTCAATATATCCTCTTGTTTTTATCCCATAATAATGTAAAGACGAAGGATTAGATAAGTATTTATTACTTAATATTTTTTTATAATATTTTATAACTTCTTTTTTCATTTTATTATTAGACGCACTATCTAAATATATATATTTCATTATTATTAATAATCTTAATTAATATTACCAGGATATCTTGGGAAAGGTATTACATCTCTTATATTTTTCATACCTGTTATAAATTGTATTAATCTTTCAAAACCTAATCCAAAACCACTATGATATATTTTACCTAATTTTCTTAAATTTAAATACCATTTTATATTATTTATATTTTTATTTTTATTTTTTTTTTTAAAATTATTTAAAATTTTTATATATGATATTTCTCTTTCAGAACCTCCTATAATTTCTCCTACATTAGGAAATATTATATCAAATGATTTTACAGTAATATTATCTTTATTACTTTTCATATAAAAAGGTTTAATTTTTTTAGGATAATTATATATTATTAAAGGAATATTTTTTTTAAATATTTTTTTAAATAATATTTTTTCATATTTTGTACTTATATCACTTCCCCATAATATTAAATTTTTTTTTATTTTATTTATTTTTTTAATTACTAAATTATAACTAATTTTTATAAATTTTTTTATATAAATATTTTTTAATAATTTTATTATTTTAATTTTATTATATTTTTCTAAATATTTTAATTCTTCTATATTATATTTTAATATTACTTTTATTAAATATTTTATAAATTTTTCTGAAAATTTTATAATATTTTTAAATTTATAAAACATCATTTCTAATTCTACCATCCAAAATTCTGATAAATGTTTATTAGTATTTGAATTTTCTGCTCTAAATACTGGTCCAAATGTATATACTTTATTTAATCCTAATATTGCACTTTCTGCTTCTAATTGACCAGATACTGTTAAATTTGCTTTACATCCGAAAAAATCATCTTTATAATTATTATACTTTTTTTTTATATTTAATATAGTAACATTAAAAATTTCTCCTATTCCTTCAGTATCATTATTAGTAATTATAGGGGTATTAATATAATAAAAATTTTTTTTATTTAAATATTTATGTATTTTAATAGATAATAAATGTCTTATTCTCATTATAGATGAAAATAATTTAGTTCTAAATCTTAAATAACTTTGTTGTCTTAATTTATATAAATTATGAAATTTATTTTGTAATATACTGTTATTAAAATATTCTTTATCAATTTTACCATATTTTTTTATATATAATGATATAATTTCAATTTTTTTATTATATTCTCTTAATTTACCATATATTTTTAAAGTTATTCCTATATCAATATTTTTATTTTTTTTCTTTAATACTACTTGTATATTTTTTATAGTTGTTCCATCATTAATTTCTAAAAATAAATTATTTCTAAAATATTTTACCCAACCTTTAATTATAATATTTTTATTTATTAATTTTTTTTTATTTATAAATATTTCTTTAATATTATAATATTTTTTCATTATTAATTAATAATTAAATATTATATTTTTAATATTTCTTTTTCTTTATATAAATATTCTTTTTTTATATTATTTATATTTTCATTATAAATATCTTGTATTTTTTTTTTTATATTTATTTTATCATCATCTGATATATTTAATTTTTTATTTATATAATTATTATATTTATTCCTAATATTTCTTAATGAAATTTTAATTTTTTCAAATTCATTTTTTATTTCTTTAATTAATAATTTTCTTTTTTCTTCAGTAAATAATGAAAATTTAATAATTATATCATTTTTAATATTCATAATAGTGTTATTTTTTCCAATATTTGTTTTTAATAATTCTTTTTTAATTATATTTAAATTTTTTATATTATAAGGAGTTATTTTTAATGTAATTTTATTTATTAAATTAATATTTGATAATTCAAAAATATTATATTTTTTATTATTTATATTTATATATATATTTTTTAATATATATGTATTAATTTCCCCAAAATGTACATTTTTTAAATATTTTATAAAATATTTATTATTTTTTTCAAAATCTAATTTTATTTTATTTATAATATTTATCATTTTTTTTAAATAATATTAATTTTATATTTATTATTATATATAATAATTATATTTTTTTAATTATTGGAATATTTAAAATTTTCATTATATTATATAATATTTTACTTATTATTAAACATATATTTAATCTAATATTTTTTTCGTATTTATTTTTTACATATATTCTATTATTTTGATAAAAATTATTAATTTTTTTAGATAATAAATATATATAATTTATTAATATTGAAGGATCATAATATTTTATAGTATCTTTTAATATTTTATAATATTTTATTATATATATAATTATATCTTTTTCAATATTTTTTAAATTATATTTATTTTTTTTTTTTATAAAATAATATTTATTATTTATATTTTTTTTTAATATTGAATATATTCTAATATATGTATATTGTATATATATACATGTATTACCTTTTAAATTTAAAGTATTTTTAAAATTAAAATTAATTATTTTATTAGGATTAATTTTTAAAAATTGATATTTTATAGTACCAATTGTAATATTTTTATAAATTTTTTTTTTATTTTTTATATTTATATTAAATATTATATTTTTTTTTACATAATTATACATTTTTTTTATTATACAATCTATAAAAATAATATTTTTATAATTTCTAGATTTTATTTTTTTTCCTAAATAATTTACTGTATTATACGATAAATGATACAATTTATTTATATTTATATTTATATTTATTTTCTCTATTATATTAAAAAATAAATTAAAATAATTTTTTTGTTCATTACCAACTACATATATTAATAAATAAAACTTTTTATATTTTTTTATTCTATATAATAAAGTCCCTATTTCTTGTGTAATATATAAAGAAGTTCCATTTTTTCTTAATAAAATTATTTTTTTATTTTTATATATATAATATATTGATTTATCTTTATCTAAAATAAATATATTTTTTTTAATATTTTTAATTATATTTTTTTTACCTATTATATATGTATTACTTTCATATAATGTTTCATTAAATTTTATATTTAATATTTTATATGTTTTATTAAAACCTTTATAAACTAAATTATTAATTTTTTTCCATAATTTAATACTTCTTTTATTATTATTCTCCCATCTTATTAATTCTTTATTTATTTTTTTAAATAAATTTGATTTATTTAAAGCGTTTTTTTTATCAATATTATATTTATTTGATATATATTTAATTTCTTTTTTAAATTCTTTTTCAAATTTAAAATATAATTTTCCTACATAATGATCACTTTTAATATATTTATTAATTTTTTTTTTTTTAAAAAATAATTTCCAAGAAATTATTGTTTTACATATATGTATTCCTCTATCATTTATTATTTGACTTTTTATTATATTATATCCTAATTTTTTATAAATATTAGAAATTGTATCTCCTATTAATATATTTCTTAAATGACCAATATGTAAAGGTTTATTAGAATTTGGGGAAGAATAATCAATAATTATTTTTTTTTTATTATTATTTTTATTATAAATTAATTTTTTAATATTAAATTTTTTTTTAAAAAAATAATTAATAATTTTTATATAAAAATTATTATTTAAATAAATATTTAAAAAATAATTTTTAATAATTATTTTTAATAAAATATTTTTATATTTTTTATATATTATTTTATATATATCATTTATAATATTTTTTTTTAATAAATTAGAAAAAATTATTGTTATATCACCATATTTTTTAATATTATTAAATAATATTTTTAATCTAATTTTTTTTTTAAATTTATATTTTTTATATAATAATATATAATATATTTTTTTAATTACTTTTAAAAATTTTATCATTAATGTCTTATATATTAAATTTATATGAAAATAACAATTTTATTAATTATAATATTTCATATAAAAAAAAAAAAATTTTAATTTTTAATAAATTATATAATAATTTTCATATTAATTTTAAAAAAAATTTATTTAATAAAAATAATTTTAATTTTTATAATATTAATGCAATATCTATTAATTTAGGTCCATCTATTAATTATTTTAAAATAAAAAGTTTATTATCTATTGTAAAAGGTATATATATATCTTTAAATACACCAATTATTACTTTAAATGAATATTCTATAATAATTTTTAAAAAAAGTAAAATTATAAATTTATATAATAAAATTATATTTATATTTTTTTCATATAATTATAATATATTATATTATATAATATATTATGTTAAAAATAAAAAATTTTCTAAATTAAATAAATTTAATTTATTAAATAAAAAAATTATTAATTTATATAAATATAATAAAAATATTATTTATTTTATTAATAAAAAATATAAAATTTTTATTAAAAATAATAAAATTATATTTATTAATTATTATTATTATAATTATAATTATAAAGATATTATTAATTTTTCATATTATTTATATAAAATTAAAAAATTTATAAATAATATCAATTTATGTAATCCTATTTATATATAAAAAAAATTATTATGATTAATATTAATAAATATAAAATAAAATTATATAAATCTTTATTTAATAATTATAAAAATATTTTTTGTATTAAAAGAAAAAAATTTATTATATATTCTGAAGAAGAATTATTAAGACAAAAAATATTATTATTTTTAATAAATAAAAAAAAATATAAATTATATAATATTAAAATAGAAAAAAAAATTTTTTTAAATTACAATAAATATTATAAAATTGATATATTAGTAAATAATAATATATTAATAGAATGTAAATCTCCTAAATTTAAAATTAATAAAATTAATTTTTATCAATTATTTAAATATAGTAATTTTTTAAAAATAAATTATTTATTTTTAACTAATGGTATAGAAAATATAATATTTAAAATAAATTTATTAAATAATAAAATTAAATATGTTAAAGATATTCCTAATAATATAAATAAACATATTTTTTATTAAATATTATTATCAATATATTTTATAAAATCAATAATTTTTTTACAATAAGCATTATCATTTTTATAATAAGATGTAATATTTAAATATTTATTATTTAATAATTTAATAGAATTTATATCTATTATTGAAACATTATTATCATCTATAATATTATTATATATAATATTTTTATTAATATATCCTAATATTCCAGAAAATTCATTTTTTGAATTATATTTTATTATATTTATTATTTTATTTGAATTTTTAATTTTTTTTTTAAATTCTATTTTAAAATTTATTAATGGAATCTTACTATTTGGTATAATTATAGTATTACTATAAATTTTATTTTTAAATTCTGAATAAATATTATTTATTTGTTTACTAATATTAGTATTTTTTAATATAAATGAGAAATTATATTTTTTAAAATAATTATTAAATATTTTTAAAGATTTTATATTAGTAATAAAACAATTTTTAATAATAAATTTTCTATGTAATATTTTTAATATTGGAATTATACAATTTATAAAACTTGTTGAATATGAAATAATTTTATATTTATTAGTTAATAATTTATGATTTATTCCTAATAATATAATAGGTATTTTTTTTATAATATTAGAAGTAGTTAAAATTACATTTTTTACTTTTCCATATTTTATATGATTAAATAAATATTTATAATTTAAATTATTATTAGTTTCTA
The DNA here is from genome assembly GCA_029851245.1 of Candidatus Shikimatogenerans bostrichidophilus. Lineage (GTDB taxonomy): Bacteria > Bacteroidota > Bacteroidia > Flavobacteriales > Blattabacteriaceae > Shikimatogenerans > Shikimatogenerans bostrichidophilus_C. The sequence continues at coordinate 99,076 of CP099826.1, read as the reverse complement.
TTATATATTTAACATTTATTTTATACCATTTAATTTTTTTTATATTATTGTGATTAGTAATTCTAATATTATATTTTTTATTAATTATTATATTATTTTTTATTTTTATTATTTTTATATTATTAAATTTTTTTAATAAATTATATTTTAATATATATATAAAATTATTAATATTAATATTATTATTTAAATTTATTCCTACGATATTAATATTATTATATTTTATCATTAAAAAAATAATTTTTTTAGTTATTTTATTAAAACCATTTATTCCTATTTTTATCATATATTTTATATTTATTATTAATTTAATTAATTATTTATTATGTTATTAACTATAAAAAATATTTTTAAATTACAAAAAAATAATTATAGAAAATTTAATAAATATATTATAGTTGAAGGTTATTTAGAAATTAAAATGGCTTTAATTGGAAAATTTAAATTAATTAAAATATTAATTTGTAAAAATATTTTTTTTAAAAAAAATAAAAAAATAAATTTTAAATATAATAATAATAATATATTTTATATAAATATTAAACAATATAAAAAATTAACTTATAGAAAAAAAACTGAAGGTATATTAGGAATATTTTATAAAAAAAAAATAAATTATAAAAAAAAATTTAAAAAATATATAAATAATAAAAATAATAAAATTATATTAATAATAGATAATATTGAAAAACCTGGTAATATTGGGTCTATAATAAGAACTATAGAAGCTACAAAAATAATAAATTTTATTATTATTATAAATAAAAAAGAAATATATAATCCAAATATTATAAGATCTAGTTTAGGATGTGTTTTTTTATCAAAAATTTTAATATTAAAATTTAATTATATAAAAAAAAATATTTTTTTAAATAAAAATTTTATTATTATAGGTACTTCAATATATAAAAAAAATAATATATGTTTATATAAAATTAATTTTAATAAATTTAAAAAAAATATTTGTATAATTTTAGGTAATGAACATAATGGTATATCAAAAAATATTAATAATTATATAAATTTTAATATTAATATTCCTATGTATGGTAAAATTAATTCTCTTAATGTAAGTAATAGTTTTGCTATTATTATTTATGAATTACTTAGAAATAAAAAGTTTATTTAATTATTATTTAGTTTAATTAAATCTTTTTTTAATTTATTAAATAATTTTTTATTTTTTTTTAAAATATTTATAAAATTATTTTGTCCTTTTACGATATTTTTATTATATACATTATACCATGCACCTTTTTTATTTATAAGATTCATATTTATACCTAAATTAAAAATATCTATATATTTACATATTCCTGTACCATATAAAATATTAAATTCTGCTATTTTAAATGGTGGATATAATTTATTTTTTACTACTTTTACTCTTACTTTATTACCTATAATATTATTATTTTTATTTTTTAAATAACTTATTCTTCTAATTTCTAATCTTATTGTAGAATAAAATTTTAATGCATTTCCACCTGTAGTAATTTCATTATTTCCATAATATATTCCAATTTTTTCTCTTATTTGATTAATAAATATAACAGTAGTATTAGTCTTATTAATAACACCTATTAATTTTCTTAATGCTTGAGACATAAGTTTAGCATGTAATCCTATCCTTTGATTTTCTATTTCTCCTTCTAATTCACTTTTAGGTATTAATGCCGCTACAGAATCTATAACTATTAAATCTATTAATTTAGATTTTATAAAATTATCTACAATATCTAAAGCTTGTTCACCATAATCAGGTTGAGATATTATTAAATCATTAGTATTAATTTTTAATTTATTAGCATAATTTATATCAAAAGAATGTTCAGCATCAATATATACACATACTCCCTTTTTTTTTTGAGTTTCATAAATTGCATGTAATGCTAATGTTGTTTTTCCAGATGATTCTGGACCAAATATTTCTATTATTCTTCCTCTAGGATATCCTAATATTCCTAAAGCTAAATCTAAACTTATTGAACCTGATTTTATTACTTTAATTTTATTAATTTTTTTATTATTCATTTTAATAATTGTTCCTTTACCATAATTTTTTTCTATTTTATCTAATAAATTATTAATTTTATTATTTAACATTTATATTTTTTTTTTAAAAATTTTAAATATTAATTTTTCATCAATATTAATATTTTTTTTATCTTTATAATTATTAATTTCTTCATATGAAATATATTGAAATATTTTTTCACAAATATTTCTTAATCCCCTAGCACCTAATTTTAATTTAATACTTTTTTTAGCTATATAATTTAAAACATTATTATTTATTGTAATAAATATATTATCAATTTTTAATAATTCTATATATTGGTTAATAAAATTATTAACTAATATTTTTTTTAAATATTTTTTATTTAATTTTTCTAAAGTAATAATTATTGGTAATCTTCCAATTATTTCAGGAATAATACCATAATTTTGTAAATCTTTAGTATTAATATTTTTTAATAAATTTTTTTTGTATATTTTATTATTTTTTCTTTTTATATTATATCCAATATTATAATTTTTCATTCTTTTATTAATTATATTATTTATTCCTTCAAATGTACCTCCTACTATAAATAATATATTCTCTGTATTTATAGGTATTAATTCTTGTTCAGGATGTTTTCTTCCTATATAAGGGGAAATATAAATTATACTATTTTCTAATAATTTTAATAAAGATTGTTGTACTCCTTCACCTGATACATCTCTAGTAATAGTAGGATTCTTACTTTTTCTTGATAATTTATCAAATTCATCAATATATACTATTCCTTTTTCTGTTAAATTAACATTATATTTTGAATTTTGTAATAATCTTGTTAAAATACTTTCAATATCCTCTCCTACATATCCAGCTTCTGTAAAACTTGTTGCATCTACCATTACAAATGGTACTTGTAAAATTTTTGCAATAGTTTTTGCAATTAATGTTTTTCCAGTACCAGTTTCACCAATTATTAAAATATTAGATTTATCAATTTTTTTATCATTATTTTTATCACTATTATATAATATTCTTTTATAATGATTATAAATTGATACAGAAACAATTTTTTTTGTTTCTTCTTGTCCTACTATATAATTATCTAATATATTTTTTATTTCTTTAGGGGTATTAAAATATAAATTATTATTTTTCATTTTATTATAATTTAATTTTTATTTTTATACAATATTTCATCTATCATTCCATATTCTTTCGCTTTATTAGAATTCATCCAAAAATCTCTATTAGCATCTTTTCTAATTTTTTTTATATTATTACGTGTATGTAAAGAAATAATATTATATAATTCTTTTTTTACATTTTTCATTTCTTTTGCTTGAATATATATATCTGATTCTTGTCCATTTAAATTTTTTATTATTGGTTGATGTATCATTATTTTAGAATGTTTTAAAGAATATCTTTTACCTCTTTTTCCAGAACATAATAATATAGCTGCTATAGAGGCAGCTATTCCTACACAGGTAGTTGAAATTTCTGAATTTATTATTTGCATTGTATCATATATTCCTAAACCAGAATATACATCTCCACCATAAGAATTAATATATATTTTAATTTCTTTATTATTTATCGAATCTAAATATAATAATTGAGATTGTATTATATTAGCAACTTCATTATTTATTTCAGAACCAATAAATATTATTCTTTCAGTTAAAAGTTTTGAAAATATATCCATTTTATTATTATTAAAATTTTCTATTATATATGGAATCATTATTATTATAATATAATAATAATATTATATATGAATTATAATAAAATTAAAAAAATTTTTTTAAATTTTTTTAAACATAAAAAACATAAAATACTTAAATCATTATCAATTATAAATAATAATAAAGAATATTCAAATTTAATGTTTGTTAATTCGGGAGTAAATAAATTTATAGATTATTTTTTAAATATTAAAAAATCTAAATATTTAAAAATTGCAAATATTCAAAAATGTATTAGAATAACTGGTAAAAATAATGATTTAAAATCTATAGGTTATGATAATTTTCATCATACTATGTTTGAAATGTTAGGTAATTGGTCATTTGGTAAATATTCTCAAAAAACCGCAATATTATTAGCTTGGGAATTAATTACTAAAAAATATAAAATTTCAAAAAATGATATTTATATTACTATATTTAAAGGCGATAAAAAAAATAATTTAAAATTTGATTATAATTCTTATAATATATGTAAAAAATTAGTTAATAAAAACAATATTTTATTTTTTGGTTATAAATATAATTTTTGGAAAATTGAAAATTTTAAATTATGTGGTCCTTGTACAGAATTTCATGTAGATATTAGAAATAATAATGATAAAATTAATAAATTAGGAAAATATTTAATTAATAAAAAAAATAATAATAATGTAATTGAATTATGGAATATTGTAAATATAAAATATATTATTGATAATAATAATAATATTATAAAAAATAATAATCCATTATCTAATAATTATATAGATACTGGAATGGGTTTAGAAAGATTATGTATGATATTACAAAATAAAAAATCTACTTATGAAATAGATATTTTTATTCCTATAATTAAAAAAATTGAAAAAATATTATCTATAAAATATAAAAATAATAAAAAATTTGATATTATTATAAAAATTATTTCAGATCATATTAGAACTATTTTTTTTATATTATTAGAAGGTATTATTCCAAATAATAAAAAAGAAGGATATATAGTAAGAAAATTAATTAGAAGATCATTAATTTACACTTATAAATATATTAATATTAATTCTCCTTTTTTATATAAAATATTACCTATTTTATTTAAAATATTTAAAATTAAAAAAAATAAAAATATTATTAATATTTTATATAATGAAGAAAAAAATTATTTTTTAATTTTAAAAAAAAATATTTATTTAGTATATAAAATTATTAATAATAAAATTTTAAATTTTAAATTAAATTTTATAGATTATAAATTATTATTATATTTTTATGAAACATATGGATTATACTATTTTATTATTAAAAAAATAGCTATTAAATTAAATATTAATATTATTAAAAAAAAATTAATTATTAATAATAATATTGAAATTATATAATTATAAAAAAAAAATGGGCAGTACTTACTTTCCCTATTTTTTCAAATAAGTATCATCAGTGATAATAATTTTAACTTCTCTGTTCGGAATGGTAAGAGGTGAACATTATTACTTAAACCACCCATTTTTTTTTTAAACATTTTTTAATAAATTTATAAAATTATTTATAATTAAATTATAATTTTTAATTATATTTTTTTTATTTAAAATTAATAAATTTTAGTTTACGGATAATTAGTACTACTCAGCTTAAAATATTACTATTTGTACACTTATAGCCTATCAATGTTGTAATCTTCAACTATCCTTAAAAGAAGTTTTATCTTGTGGTAAGTTTCGCACTTTATATGCTTTCAGTGCTTATCTTTAACGAGCTTAGCTACTCAGCTATGCATCTGGTGATACAACTGATGCACCATAGGCTCGCCCAATTCGGTCCTCTCGTACTAGAATTAGATCCACTTCAAACTTCTAACGCTCGCAATAGATAGAGACCGAACTGTCTCACGACGTTCTGAACCCAGCTCGCGTGCCACTTTAATGGGCGAACAGCCCAACCCTTGGGACCTTCTACAGCCCCAGGATGTGACGAGCCGACATCGAGGTGCCGAACCTCCCCGTCGATATGAGCTCTTGGGGGAGACTAGCCTGTTATCCCCGGAGTACCTTTTATTCTTTGAGCGATGGCCTTTCCATACAGAACCACCGGATCACTATGCCCTACTTTCGTATCTGTTCGATTTGTGTATCTCACAGTTAAGCGCTTTTATGCCATTATACTCTACACACGATTACCAAACGTGTTGAAAGCACCTTTGGAAGCCTCCGTTACTTTTTAGGAGGCGACCACCCCAGTCAAACTACCTACCACGCATTGTCCTAATTATTTTTTTAATTAGTTAGATTTATAATTAATAATGGGTGGTATTTCACTTTTGACTCCACATTACCTTACGATAATGCTTCATAGTCTCCCACCTATTCTACACACTATTAATTAAAAATCAATACGAAGCTATAGTAAAGGTTCACAGGGTCTTTTCGTCCCATTGCGAGTAATCGGTATCTTCACCGATATTACAATTTCACCGAGCTCACAGCAGAGACAGTATTCAGATCGTTACACCATTCGTGCAGGTCGGAACTTACCCGACAAGGAATTTCGCTACCTTAGGACCGTTATAGTTACGGCCGCCGTTTACTAGGGCTTCACTCAAAAGCTTCATATAATATTACTATTATATTAACATTCTCATTTTACCTTCTAGCACCGGGCAGGTGTCAGACCCTATACATCATCTTTCGATTTTAGCAGAGTCCTGTGTTTTTGGTAAACAGTCGTCTGAATCATTTTACTGAGACCATATATATATTTTATAAATAAAATATATTATGGTAACTTTTCTCCCGAAGTTACAAGTTCATTTTGCCTAGTTCCTTAGCTGTGAATCACTCGAGCACCTTAGGATACTCTCCTCAACTACCTGTGTCGGTTTTGGTACGAATTATTTATTATAAAAAATTTAGAGACTTTTCTTGGAAGCTATTACCTATATTATCTATTTCTAATAGTACTATCATATTTCGGCAAAAAATATGCATTTTACATATTTTATATACCTTTATATTTCAACGTAACAATCCATTATTACGCAATAGTTTCACCACTTCGTCCTCCCATCATTATTAATAATAAATAAGTATCGGAATATTAACCGATTATCCATCAATTTCACCTTTCGGTATCACCTTAGGATCGACTAACCCCCAGTTGATTAACATTGCTGAGGAAACCTTAGTTTTTTGGTGTATAGGTTTTTCACCTATATTATCGTTACTTATACCTACATTTTCTTTTGTAAACACTCCATTATATCTCACAACATAACTTCTACGTATTTACAATGCTCCCCTACCGCTTATATATTATTTTATTATTATATAAACCCATAGTTTCGGTAATATACTTATGCCCGATTATTATCCGCGCTTAATTTCTAGACTAGTGAGCTTTTACGCACTCTTTAAATGATAGCTGCTTCCAAGCTAACATCCTAGTTGTTTATGATATTAAACTTCGTTATTTCAACTTAGTATATATTTAGGGACCTTAACTGATGGTCTGGGTTGTTTCCCTTTTGAATATGGATCTTAGCACCCATATCCTCACTACTATGAAACATATTATAGTATTCGGAGTTTATTAAGAATCGGTAAGCTGTTAAGCACCCTCATCAAATTAGTAGCTCTACCTCTATAATACTATATCATAATGCTGCACCTAAATGCATTTCGGGGAGTACGAGCTATCTCCGAGTTTGATTAGCCTTTCACTCCTATCCACAAATCATCCGAAGATTTTTCTACATCTACCGGTTCGGTCCTCCACTATATTTTATTATAGATTCAACCTGTTCATAGATAGATCACTCGGTTTCGCGTCTAATTCTACTGACTAAAACGCTCTTTTAAAACTCGATTTCTCTATGACTACACAATATAAATTGCTTAATCTTGCCAGTAAAATTAACTCGTAGGTTCATTATGCAAAAGGCAAGACGTCACTCTCTATTTTTTAAGAGCTCCGACTGATTGTCTGCATATAATTTCAGGGACTATTTCACTCTTCTTCCAGAAGTACTTTTCACCTTTCCCTCACGGTACTAGTTCACTATCGGTTTTTGAGTAGTATTTAGTCTTACCAGATGGTCCTGGCAAATTCAAACAAGATTTCCCGTGTCTCGTTTTACTTAGGTAATTATTTCTTTTATTAATTATATTTAATTTACTGGACTATCACCATCTATGGTATATCTTTCCAAATATTTCTAATATATAATTAATAAAATTTATTAATAATCCCTATAACCCTATATACGCGTTTACATATATAGTTTAGACTATTTTGCTTTCGCTCGCCACTACTTACAAAATCACTAATTTGTTTTATTTTCCTCTGATTACTAAGATGTTTCAGTTCATCAGGTTCGCTTTATTTTTAATTTTAAATTAAAAATAATATTATATTCTACAAAATATAATAGGTTACCCCATTCGGAAATTTGCGTATTAACTTTTTATTAATTTCAAATACACGCAACTTATCGCAGTTTAACACGTCCTTCATCGCCTCTCAAAACCAAGGCATCCATTATATGCATTAGTAACTCTTATTTATATCATTTTAAATATCCTAAAATACTTTTAAAAACTATTAATATTTAATTATAAATATTAAATTTTATAAACTTATCAAATAACATTCTTAATTATTATAACATTTTTATTTATTATAATAATTATATGGAGAATAACGGACTTGAACCGATAACCTCCTGTATGCAAAACAGGTGCTCTTCCTTTAAGCTAATTCCCCTTATTTTAATATTAATATAAATATTAAATTTTTATAATAGTCTCGCGTGGAATTGAACCACGGACCTCTACATTATCAGTGTAGCGCTCTCACCAACTGAGCTACGAGACTTTATATAAATATTTAATAATTTATATAAGTCTCATATATAATTTTAAAAAAAAATTAATTATTTTAAAATTTAAATATTAAATTTTTATATTTATTTATTATAATTAATAAATTATAAAAATAAATGTAATTTTCCAGCCACATCTTCCGATACGGCTACCTTGTTACGACTTAGCCCTAGTTACTAATTTTACTTTAATATATATTATTTAAGTATATACTTCAAATAAAATTAATTTCCATGGCTTGACGGGCGGTGTGTACAAGACCCGAGTACCTATTCACCGCGTCAATGCTGATACGCGATTACTAGCGATTCCAACTTCATAAAGTCGAGTTACAGACTTCAATCCGAACTGAGATTAATTTTAAAGATTAGCTTATAGTTACCTACTCGCAACTCTCTGTATTAACCATTGTAGCACGTGTGTAGCCCAAGATATGAGAGCCATGATGATTTGACGTCATCCTCACCTTCCTCTAATTTACATTAGCTGTATTATCATATATCTCAGCTTTACCTGTTAGCAAATAATAATAAGGGTTGCGCTCGTTAAAGGACTTAACCTAACACTTCACAGCACGAGCTGACGACAACCATGCAGCATCTTGTATACCGTCTTATTCTCGTTATTTTATTATAACTTAAATAAGCCTAATCTATTTCTAAATTATTCGTTATACATTTAAACCTTGGTAAGATTTCTCGCGTACTATCGAATTAAACCACATGCTCCACCGCTTGTGCGGGTCCCCGTCAATTCCTTTGAGTTTCAATCTTGCGATCGTACTCCCCAGGTGGATCACTTATCACTTTCGCTTGATTACTGAAAAAATAAATTATCCAATAATTAGTGATCATCGTTTACAGCGTGGACTACCAGGGTATCTAATCCTGTTTGCTACCCACGCTTTCGTGCCTCAACGTCAGTATATAATTAGTAATCTGCCTTCGCTTTTGGTGTTCTATGTAATATCTATGCATTTTACCGCTACACTACATATTCCAATTACTCCATTATATCTCTAGATTATTAGTATTAATAACAATTTTATATTTAAGTTATAAGATTTCATTATTAACTTAATATTCCGTCTACGCACCCTTTAAACCCAATAATTCCGGATAACACTTGTATCCTCTGTATTACCGCGGCTGCTGGCACAGAGTTAGCCGATACTTATTCGTATAATATTCAATATATTTTATATTATTCTTATAAAATTTTTTATTTTTATACAAAAGTAGTTTACAATCCTAAGACCGTCTTCCTACACGCGAAATAGCTGGTTCAGAGTTTCCTCCATTGACCAATATTCCTCACTGCTGCCTTCCGTAGAAGTTTGGTCCATATTTCAGTACCAATGTGGGGGTACACCCTCTAAGGCCCCCTACTGATCATCGTCTTGGTATGCTATTACCACACCAACTAACTAATCAGAAATATGCTTATCTACTGTCGTTCATATTAATTAACCACATTAATAACTACATTATCTATATTAATAAAAACTTTTATAATAAATCTTATGATTTATTACTCTATAAAGTATTACTTTTATTTTCATAAATATATACTCTAACAATAGGTAAATTACATATTTTTTACTCACCCGTACGCCGGTCGTTATAATATAAAAAACTTAACCTTTTTTACTATTATATTACCCCTCGACTTGCATGTGTTATGCTAATCGCTAGTGTTTATCCTGAGCCAGGATCAAACTCTTATAATTTAATTCTTTATTTTTTTATACACCTTGTCTAATTAATACTCAAATAAATTGACTAATTTTTTTTTAAAATTATTTTATATTAATTCAATTAACTTACTATAATAATATTTTTATATATATAATATTATTATATATTTATAATATATAATAAATAATATAAATATCAAAATTTTATGAAAAAAAATTTCTATAAATTAAAAATTCCTAAAAATAATATTTATAAATTTCCTAATTTTAATAAAAAAACTAAACTTATGATTTTAAATATTAAAAAAAAAACTATAAAACATAAATATATTAATTATCTTTATAAAAAATATTTTAATAAAAATGATATAATTATTAGAAATAATACTAAATGTTATAAAAGTTTTATTAAAGGTTATAAAATATATAATTATAAAAAATCTATAATTAATATATTATTATTAAAAAATATTAATAAATATAATATTTGGGAAATATTAGTTAAACCGGCAAGAAAAATAAGAATTGGTAATAACATATATTTTAAATATAAATATAAAAATAAAAATAAAATTCTAAAATCAAAAATTATTGATAATACTTCTTCCAAAGGTAGAATTATAGAATTCTTAAATGTTAATAAAAAAAAATTAAATACTATCTTTAATATTATTAGTAAATTTATAACTCCTAAATATATAGATAATAATATAATTAATTATAATAATTCTATAAATTACCAAAATCATTACTCTAAAATTATAGGTTCTATTATATTCCCAAATTCTGGTATTTCACTTACTAATTCATTTTTTTTAAATTTAAAATATAAAAATGTTAATATTTTAGATATTACTTATCATTTAGGTATTAATCAAATATTAAATAATACTTCTAATAATAACAAAAAATACAATTTATATTCAAATTATTTAAAAATTAAAAAATCTCATACTAAAATTATAAATAATACTAATAATAAAAAAAATAAAATTTGTTGTATAGGTATTAATACTTTAAATAGTATAGAATTAATTAATACATATAATAATAAAATTCCACCTTATAATGGATATATTAATAAAAAAACTAATAAAAATTTTAATTTTAAAATTATTAATAATTTAATTACTAAATTTCATTTTCCTAATTCTTATTCTTTTAATAATATATCTTATTTTTGTGGTAATAATTTACTTAATACTGCCTATATAAACGCTATTAAAAATAAATATAAATTATTATCTTATGGGGATTTATTATTAATTAAAAAATAATTTTTATTTATTTTATAATTTATATATTTTTTATATATAAATAAATAAATTTTATTTTTATTAAAATAATGAATATTAATAATAATTATACATTTATTATATTTAAAGATATTAACAATAATAAATTAATATTTAATAAATCTACTATTAATAGTAATAAAAAAATTAAAAAAAATAATATTTTTTATAATTTTTATAAAATAGAAATTTCGAAATTTTCACATCCTTTCTTTACTGGTAATATTAAAATTAAAAAAACTACTGGTAGAATTGATAAATTTAATAAAAAATATAAAAACTATAAATTATAAATTTTTTATATCTAATATTGATTTACTTTTTAATGATAAATTATCAAATTTATTATTATAATATTTTAAATATCCTATTAATGCTATCATAGCAGCGTTATCATTTATAATATTATTATTTTTTAAATAATAAAAATTATAATTCTTATTTATATAATAATTATTTAATTTTTTTCTTAAATATTTATTATTAGTAACTCCACCAGAAATTGCTATATTATATATTTTATATTTTTTTATTACTCTATTAATTTTTAATAATAATATTTTATATATTGTATAATGAAATGATTTTATTATATTATATTTATTTTTATTAATATATTTAATACCTTTTTTATTAATAAAATTTTTCATATATGTATATATACCACTAAAACTAAAATTATATTTATTTACTTTGGGTATAGGAATTTTATACTTTAATTTTCCTAATTCACAAAATTTTCTTAATTTACTATATCCATTTGATAATTTTAAATTTAACATTATCAATAATTTATCAAATAAATTACCTAATGAAATATCTAATGTTTTCCCTATACATATTATATTAAAATATCCTTTTACTATATATATATTACTATGACCCCCACTTACACTTAAACATATATAAGGAAAATTAGGATAATTATTATTTTTTTTATATATATAATGCGATAATATATGAGCATGTATATGATTAACTCCAAAAATTGGTTTATTTAATATTAAAGACATTGATTTAGCAAAATTTTCTCCTATTATTAATGATAATATTAAACCAGGTCCTTTTGTAAATGCTATTCCATCTATCTCTCTAATATTAATATTTGAATTTAAAATTGCTTTACTTACTACATTATATATATTATTTAACTGTATATTAGATGCTATATTAGGCACTACACCATTATATTTATCATATATTTTAGAAGTAATTATTATATTTGATAATATTTTATTACCTAATATTATAGAACTACAAGTATCATTAAATGATGTTTCTATTCCTAATATTATTATATTTTTATTAAATATATTATTTTTCATTAATAATTATAATATTATTATTTATAATTAATATGAAAAATAAAATTTTAAAAGAATTAATTTGGAGAAATTTAATTTATAATTATACAAAAAATATAAATATTTTATTTAACTCTAAAAAAATTACTTTATATATAGGTTTTGATCCTACTTTTTATTCTTTACATATTGGTCATTTAATACCTTTATCTATTATTATTAGATTATATAAATATAAAATTATTAAAAAAATATATATTATTATAGGTAAATCTACTGCTATTATTGGAGATATTAATAATAATAACAATTATAATAAATATATTAATAATTATATAAAATTATTAAAATTACAAATTAAAAAAATATTATATAAAAAAATTAAAAAAAATATTATTTATTTTTTAAATAATTATAATTGGATAAAAAATATAAAATTATTAAAATTCTTAAATAATTTTTCAAATTATATATCTATTAATTTTATGTTAAAAAAAAAAATTATTAAAAATAATTTAAAAAATAATATTAATATTAATTTTTCAAAATTTACATATTCATTACTTCAAGGTTATGATTATTATTATTTAAATAAAAAATATAATTGTAATTTACAAATAGGAGGATCAGATCAATGGACTAATATTATTACTGGTATTTATTTAATTAAAAAAAAATTAAATAAAAATTTATATGGTTTTACTTTTCCATTATTACTAAACAACAATAATAAAAAATTTAGTAAAAGTAATATTAATAATAATATATGGTTAAATAAAAAATTAACTAATATTTATAATTTATATCAATTTTTAATTAATCTATCTGATAATAATAGTATAAAATATATTAAATATTTTTCATTTTTTAAAAAAAAAAAAACATTAAATCTTATAAAATATCATTTTAAAAATACTAATAAAAAAATTTTACAAAAAATTATTACTAAATTACTTATTAAATGGATATATAATAAAAAAATATATAAAAATATTAAATATATTACTAATTTATTATTCTATAAAAAATTTAAAATTAATTATATTAAAAAAAATATTAATTTATTAAAAAAATATATAAATTATTATATTATATATTATAATAAAAATATTAATAATATAAATATATTTTATTTAATTAAAAAAAATATATTATTTAATTCTAATACTAATTTTAAAAAATTTATTTATAATAATGGTTTAATTTATATTAATGGTAAATTAATTAATAATAAATTTTTAATTACTAATTTTAAAAACCTTATTAATAAAAAATATATTTTTATAAAAATTGGTAAAAAACAACATTATTTAATAAAATTTATTAAATATGAATAATTTTATTACAAATATTATTAATAATGATATTAATAATGGATTAGATATTAAAAAAATAAAATTTAGATTTCCACCTGAACCTAATGGGGTATTACATTTAGGACATATTAAAGCTTTATATATTAATTTTTATTTAGCTAAAAAATATAATGCTAAAATAAATTTAAGGTTTGAAGATACTAATCCTATTAATATTAAATATAAATATATTAATAATATAATTAATAATTTAAAATGGTTAAATTTTAAATATAATAATATTACATATGTTTCTGATTATTTTAATATTTTATATAAATTAGCAAAAATATTAATAATTAAAAAAAAAGCTTATATTCAAATTTTTAAAAATAATAAATTATATAATATTAATAATATAGAACATAATTTACACATATTTCATAATATGAAATATGGTAAATATAATAAAAACTATATTTTAAAAGCTAAAATTAATAATATTAATACTAATAATTATTATATTAATAATCCAATAATGTATAGAATAATAAATTATAAACATTTTAGAACAAAATATAATTGGAATATTTTCCCTACCTATGATTGGTCACATGGACAATCTGATTATATAGAAAATATTACACACTCACTATGTTCTACAGAATTTATTATTCATAAAAATATATATAATTGGTATTTAAATAATATTTATAATAAAAATTTTAATAAAATTTTACCTAAACAAATAGAATTTTCAAGACTTAATATTAATAATACAATTACTAGTAAAAGAAAAATTAATATTTTAATTAAAAAAAAAATAATTAATAATTTATGTGATCCTAGATTATTAACTATTAATTCTTTTATTAAAAAAGGATATTCTAATAAATATTTAATTGATTTTATTAAAGTTATTGGTTATTCTAAAAGAAATAATAATATTAATATTAATTTATTAAATAATATTATTAAAAATAATTTAATTAAAAAATCTATTAAATTAATGGTTATTATTAAACCTTTTAAAATAATTATTAAAAATTTTAAAAATAATTATATTAAATGGATTTATTTAAAAGAATATAATAAAATTATACCTTTTACAAAATATATTTATATAGAAAAAAAAGATTTTAAAATTAAAAATTATAATAATTTTTATAGATTATGCATAAATAATTATGTAAGATTAAAATATTCTTATATCATTAAAATTGATAATATTACTAAAAATAATAACAATTATAATATTTATTGTAGTATATATAATAATAATAAAATTAATAAAAATAATATTAAATCTACTATACAATGGATTTCTAATAAATATTATTTAAAAATAAAAATTATTTTATATGATTATATATTCATTAATAATAATAAAATATATAATAAAAAAATTAAAATATTAAATGCATATTCTAATATAATTATAGAAAATATTAAAATTAATAAAATATATCAATTTCATAGAATAGGATTCTTTTATTTTTACAAATATATTAATAAAATATATTATTTTAAAAAAATTATATTATTTAATAATAAAAATAATTTATATTAATAATTATTAATATTTATTAATATTATATATTATATTATTTTATAATATTATTATAATAATTAAATTTTCCTCAATAGCTCATTTGGTAGAGCATCTGACTGTTAATCAGAAGGTAGCTGGTTCGAATCCAGCTTGAGGAGTATAGTATATAATTTTTTAATTTAAATACTTATTTATAAATTATATAATATATTTAAATTATTATTAATGATAATATTAAAAAATTATATAATTAAAAATAAATTAATTACTAAATATAATATTCCAATTTTATATTTTATTAATTACAAAAAAAAATTATTATTACTTAATAAATACTTAAATAAAAAATTTATTATTATATTTAAAAAATATTATTGTTTACTTTGTAAAAATAATATTAAAATATTTAATAATGGATATTGTAAAAAATGTTATTTTAATAATAAAAATTATTATAATATTTATTATTATAAACCACATTTATATAAAAATTCTATTATTAATAATAAAAATATTAAAAAAATATTTTTTAAAAAACATATTATTTATTTATCATATACTAGTAATTTTAAAATAGGAATTACTTTAAAAAAAAAAATATTAATTAGATTAATTGATCAAGGAGCTATATTTTTCTTAAAATTAGCAAAAACTCCTAATAGAATAATTGCTGGTATTATTGAAAATAAATGTAAAAATTTAATTTCAGATACTACAAATTTTAGAAAAATGTTAATTAATAATAATTATAATAATGATTTAATTAACCAATTAATTAATATAAAAAATAATATTATTTATTATATTATTAATAATTATAAAAAATATAAAAAATATATATTATATAATAATAAAATTTTTAATTTATATTTTCCAATTATTAAATATTATAAAAATAAAATAATTAATATTAAAATTGATAAAATTAAAATATTATATAATACTTTAAAAGGTATTAAAGGCCAATATTTAATTTTCAATAATAATATAGTTTTTAATATTAGAAATCATATAGGTTATATAATAGACATATATATTATTTAATTATAATAATAATTAATTAACTTTACTTTTTTTTATATTAAATTATATATATATTATAAATATACAATAATAATTGCGGAGTGGAGCAATTGGTAGCTCGTCGGGCTCATAACCCGAAGGTCACAGGTTCGAATCCTGTCTCCGCTATTTTAAATTTAATTTAAAATTAATAAATATTATTTTATTATATAATAATGATTATAGATATTATTTCATTATTTCCTAATTTTTGGAAAAATTTTTTATCATATCCTATAATTAAAAAATCAATTAAAAAAAAAATTATTAAATTTAATATATATTATTTAAAAAATTATGGAATAGGAAAAAATTATAAAATTGATGATTATCCATATGGTGGTGGAAATGGTATGTTATTAAAAATAGAACCAATTTATAATTGTATTAAAAAAATTAAAAAAAAATATAATGAAATAATATTTTTAACACCAGATGCTAAATTATTTTCTCAAAAAACAGCTATTAAATTATCAAAATTAAATAAAATATTATTTATTTGTGGCCATTTTAAAGGAATTGATCAAAGAATTAGAAATTATATTATTACTAAAGAATATTCTATAGGTAAATATATAATTTCTAATGGAGAAATTGCTACACTTATTGTAATTGATTCTATTATTAGATTATTACCAGGGGTAATTAATAATAAAAATTCAATTATTACTGATTCCTTTTATAAAAATAATAATTATTATGAATATCCATTATATACTAGACCTAATAATTTTAATAATCTTAAAGTTCCTAAAATTTTATTATCAGGAAATCACCAAAAAATCAAAAATTGGAGAAAAAAACAAATTATTATAAAAAAAAATAATCTTAATAAAGGCACTAAGTAGATTTGAACTACTGTAAAAGGTTTTGCAGACCTTTGCCTAACCACTCGGCCATAGTGCCATATAATAATTTAATTTATTATTATATTATATATAATATATATTTTTTTTTTATTTAAAATATTTTTATAATTTATATTTAATAATAAATTTTTAAAAATGAATAAAAATATTATTAGAGTAAGATTTGCTCCAAGTCCTACTGGACCATTACATATTGGTGGATTAAGAACAGCTTTATATAATTTTTTATTTTTTGCTAAAAAAAAAAAAAATTATAAAAAATATTTTATATTAAGAATAGATGATACTGATTCTAAAAGAAATATTAAATCTTCAATTAAATATATTTTAAAATCATTTAAATGGTGTAAAATTAAATATAATGAAGGTTACAATAATAAAATTAAAAAAAATAATAAATATG
The DNA here is from genome assembly GCA_029851245.1 of Candidatus Shikimatogenerans bostrichidophilus. GTDB lineage: Bacteria > Bacteroidota > Bacteroidia > Flavobacteriales > Blattabacteriaceae > Shikimatogenerans > Shikimatogenerans bostrichidophilus_C. The sequence goes on along the minus strand of CP099826.1, from coordinate 80,997 downwards.
AACCTTATATACAATCTAAAAGATTAAATATATATAAAAAATATTTAAATATTTTAATTAAAAAAAAATTAGTATACTTTTCATTTGAAAAAAAACAAGATTTAATTAATTATAATAAAAAATATAAAAATTTTATTTATAATAATATTACTAGAAATTCTTTAAATAATAGTTTAAATAAAAATTTAAATTCTAATATTATTAAAAAATATATAAAATCTAAAAATTATGTAATTAGATTAAAAACTCCTATTAATAAAAATATATATTTTTATGATAAAACTTATGGTAAAATTATAATTAATACTAATAAAATTGATGATAAAATATTATTTAGATCTAATAATATTCCAACTTATCATTTTACAAATGTTATTGACGATTATATTATGAAAATTACTCATATTATTAGAGGAAAAGAATGGCTTTCTTCTACTCCATTACATATTATTTTATATAAATATTTCAATTGGAAAATTCCTAATTTTATACATTTACCTTTATTATTAAATAATGATAATACAAAAATTAGCAAAAGAAATTACAATAATAATATTATAAAAAATAATTATATTCCAATTTTTCCTATTAATTCTAAATTTTTCAATATAAAAAATAGTTTTAAAAAAATAGGTTTTATTCCAGAAGCATTAATTAATATTATTGCTTTATTAGGATGGACACCAGATAACAATATTGAAATATTAAATTTTAAAAATATAATTAAAAATTTTAATATTAATAATATTAATAAATCTGATATTAAAATTAATTATTATAAAATGTGTTGGATTAATAAAAAACATATTTTTATAAATAAAAATAAAATAAAATATAAAATTTATAAAATTTTAAAAAAATTTTTAATTAAAAATAATATTATTAATATATATAATAAAAATATAATTATTAATAAAATTATATTATATACTATTAATAGAATTTCATTAATTAATATTAATGATATTTGGAATAATGTTTATTATTTTTTTATTAATCCTATTAATTATAATATTAATTCATATTTAAAAAAATATATTAATTCTAATAAAAAAAATATATTATTATTTTTATCAAAATTTAATAAATTTTTTAAATATAAAATTAATAATAATAAATTAAATAAATTAATTAATAATATTAAAATAAATAATATTAATTATATTAAAATTATCCGTATTATTATTGTTGGAAAATTAACTGGTATAAATTTATATAAAATTTTATATATTTTAAATAATAATAAAAAAATTATATATAATAGAATTAAAAATTTTATAAATATTATTTTAAAATCTTAATTTTATTTTATTTACCTATACAAAATTTTGAAAATATATTATTTAATATATTTTCATTATTTATTATATAACCATTAATATTATATAATATATTTAATAAATATTTTATTTCTATAGATAATAATTCTAATGGTAATTTATTAATAATTTTATTTTTTATAATTATTATTTTTTTAAATAATTTTTTAAATTCTTCATAATGTCTTACATTATTAATATATATTTCTTTATTATTTAATTTTCTTTTTATTTTTTTATATAAATAATTTTTAATTTTATTTATTCCAATATTTTTTTTTGCTGATATAAATATTTTTTTAATCTTTATATTTAATAATTTATTATATTTTTTAATTTCTTTTTTTTTTAATTTATCTATTTTATTAAATATAAATAATATTTCTTTATTATTTTTTTTATATTTTTTTTTTATTTTATTAATTTTATTTATTATATTTATAATTTTTATTTTACTAATATCTATTATATAAAATATAATATCAGAATTTTTAATACTATTAAACGTTTTTTTTATTCCTATTTTTTCTATATATGATTTTGTTTTTCTTATACCAGCTGTATCAAATAAATAAAAATTAAAATCTTTTATTTTTAAATTACCTTCTACTACATCTCTAGTAGTACCTGCTATTTTAGAAACAATAGATTTATTTTCATTTATTAATATATTCATTAATGTAGATTTTCCCGTATTTACTGTTCCTATAATAGAGATATAATATCCTTTTTTAAAAAATATAATATTTTTATAATTTATTAATATTTTATATATTTTTTTTTCTATATATAATATATCTTTATAAATTAATTTATTATTTATATTAATATTTTCAGTTTCTGAAAAATCTAATATTATTTCAATATTACTAATAATATTTAATATTTTATTTTCTATTATTTTAATTATTTTTGATAATTTTGTTTTTAATAAATTATTTATTGCAATTTTATGTTCTATTTTATTCTCAGATTTTATTAATTCTAATATTGACTCTGCTTGTAATAAATTTATCTTTTTATTTAAAAATGCTCTATATGTAAATTCTCCATTTTTAGCTACCCTTGCTCCATTTTTAATTATTAAATTTATTATTCTTTTTTGTATATATATAGACCCATGACAATTAATTTCTACTAAATCTTCTCCAGTATATGATTTAGGTTTTTTATAAAATAATAATACTACTTGATCAATAATTTCTTTATTTTCATATATATTTCCAATATTTACTTTATTATATTTTACAATTTTATTATTATTCCTCTTAAATATATTTTTTATTATTGATTTACATTTATTACCTGATATTCTTATTATTGATATTGAACCTACACCTAAAGGTGTTGAAATTGCTGTTATAGTTTCATTTTTTATTAAATAATAATTTATTAAATTCATTTATTTTTTTAAATAATATTTTTAATTATTATATAATGTATAATTTACATTATATTAATTCACTTATATTTTATTATTTTATTTATTGCGGATAAAGGGATTTGAACCCTTATTACTTATTAATTTATAAGTAAACTAGATCCTAAATCTAGCGTGTTTACCAATTTCACCATATCCGCTACTTTAAATATTAATTATTTAATATTTAAATAATAATAAAATTTTTTTATTATTTTCTATTATTTTATATTCTAATATTTTATAATTTATTTTAGATATTATATTTATCCATTTTTTATATTTTAAAAACCATTTTATTCTAAATGAAAAAAATCCATATTTTAAATATGCCGCTAATATTACATTTACATATATAATAATATTTTTCTTTTTTTTTTTTAATAAATAATAAAAATTTAAAAAATTTTCAATCTTTTTAATATGATAAAATAAAGAATCATATTTTTTATTTATTTTACTTTTTATTTCTAATTTTTCATTATTATTAATAGATTCTACTTCTCTTAATTTATGTCTAGTTATTTGTATAATATTAAATTTACTTAAAGGTAATATTTTATGTTTATATTTATCTATCTTCATTTTTTTTTTAATATATTTATATATTTTTATTTTATATTTTTTATTTTTCATATCTATACAATCTATTATTATTATACCTCCCATATTTCTTAATCTTATTTGTCTTACTATTTCTTTAATAGCTATTATATTTACTTTAAATGCTGAATTTTTATAGTTTATATTATTTAACATATTACTATTAATATCTATTACATATAACGCTTCAGTCTTTTCAATTATTAAATAAGAGCCATCTCTTAAAGAGACTTTTTTGCCTAATAATGTTTTTATTTGTATATTAACACTATATTTATCAAATATATCTATATTATTATTATTATAATATTTTATTTTAATATATAATTTAAAATTATATAAATATTCTAATACCTTTTTATATATTTTTTTATTATTACAAATTATTTTTTCATATTTATTATTTATATTATCTCTTAAAAAAGTATAAATAAATTTTTTTTCTGAATATATTTTTTTAATTTTATTTTCTATATTATTAATTATTATACTCCATTTTTTTTTTAAATTTTCTATATCATTTTCTATAATATTATTTTTGACATTTTTACATAATGTTCTTATAATTATTAAATTATTATTTATATTATTTATTAATATTTTTTTTAATCTATTAATTTCTTTTTTATTTTTTATTTTTTTTGAAATTAATATTTTTTTTTTATAATATGGTAATAATATTAAATATTTACTAATTAATGATATTTTACTTGTTAATTTAGGCCCTTTATTATTAATTGGTTCTTTTAATATTTGTACTAATATTTTTTCTCCTATTTCTAATTTTTTTTTTTTTTTAAATATTAATTTATTATTATAATAATATTCTTTATATTCTAAAAATCCATATTTTATATATCCTATATCTATAAAATATGCATTCATCCCTTTAGAATATAAACATACTTTACCTATAAATATATCACCTACTAAAATTTTTTTTATATTATTTTTATTATTTTTATAAAACTCTACTAATCTATTATTTTCTAATATTGCTATTAATATTTCTTTACTTTTATTATTTATTAAAATATATTTTTTCATTTAATAAATAATATATATTTATTTTCTATTTTTTTTTTTATGTCTATTTTTTCTATTTCTTTTTTTCCTTTTATGATTAGATATTTTTTTTTTTTTTTTTTTTTTTTTTTTTTTTTTTTTTTTTTTTTTTTTTTTTTTTTTTTTTTTTTTTTTTTTTTTTTTTTTTTTTTTTTTTTTTTTTTTTTTTTTTTTTTTTTTTTTCTTCCGTTTGGCATAATTTTTATATTTTTTTTACTTTTTTATTATTTATTATAAATAATAAAAAAATTTTATACTTAATCTAATAAATTTCATAAAACTTAATTCTTCTTTAAATTTTATAAAATTTCTTAAATTTTCTAATAATTTTTCTACTAATACTGTAATATTTAATTCAAAAAAACTATTTTTTATTTTATAATTTAAAAAATTATACATTTTTTTTACAATTCTTATTTTTATTAATATATATTATACTATATTTTTTATTAATTTTTTAAATAATTTATATTTTATTTATAATTTTCAATAATATCATTTTTTTTTAAAATATTTTCATTTATTAAAATTATACCAAATACATTATTTTTTTTAACTTCTTTTACATCATCATTATATATTTTTAATGATTTTATTTTACTATTATAAATAATTTTATCATTTCTTATTACATTTATATTATAATTTATATTTATTTTACCATATATTACTATTCCTCCAAATATATTAATATTATTTTTATTAAATATCTTAATTATCTTAGCTCTTCCTATTACTTTTATTTTTTCTTTTTTATATAAAATTATTTTAATTTTATTTTTTAAAAATTCTATTATTTTATAAATTATATTAAATATATATATTTTTTTATTTTTATATATTTTAATATTTTTTTTTATATTAAATCCTAATATAATATAATTAAATGTTTCTGATAATAATATATCTTCTTGAGTAATATTTCCTACAGATTCTTTAATTATATTTATTCTAATTAAATTATTTTTATTATTTATTTTATTTATTTCTTCTTTAATTGCTAATAAACTATTATCTACATCTACTTTTAATATTATATTTATATTTTTTTTTTTATTATTTCTTATTAAATTATCATTATTATTAATTTTATTTTTTATTTTTAAATTTATTTCTTTTATTAATTCTTTTTTTTTATTTATTATTTTTTTTATATATTTTTTATTATTTATTACATAAAATTTTTCTCCTGATATTGGTAATCCATTAATTCCTATTATTATTGCAGGATATGACGGATATACTTTATTTATAATTTTATTTCTTTCATTTAAAATAATTTTTATTTTTCCATAATATATACCTGATAATATATAATCTCCTTTTTTTAAAATACCTTTAATTACTAATATTTTTACTAAATTTCCTTTATTTTTATCTAAATATGATTCTATTATTCTTCCACTACATATTTCATTTAAATTAGTTAATAATTTTTTATTATCTACTAATTTTAATATTTTATTTATTAATTCATTTATTCCATATCCTGTTTTAACTGATATTTTTTCATATAAATATTTTCCTCCCCAATCTTTTACTAAAATATTTATTTTTGATAAATCTTTTTTAATATTATTTATTTTTTCTTTATATTCTTTAATATTATCTTCAAATTTATCTATTTTATTAAATGCAAAAATTATTGATAAATTTTCTGATCTTGCATGTTCTATAGATTCTATAGTTTGTTTCATTACTCCACTTTCACAAGAAATTATTATTAATGCTATATCTGATAATTTTACACTTACACGTCTAATAAATAAAAAAGATTCATGTCCAGGGGTATCTATAAAAGTTATATTATTATTTTTATTTTTAATTTTTATATTTACATTATATATTCCTATATGTTGTGTAATATTTCCATATTCTTTATATATAATATTAGATTTTCTAATATAATCTAAAAATGAAGTTTTCCCATGATCTACATGACCCATTATTGATATTATTGGTGATCTATAATATTTAATAATTTTATTTTTTTTATTATTTATTTTATATTTTATTTTATCTATAAATTTTACTTTAATATTAAATTCATTACATATTAATATTATTAATTGTTTTTCTAATCTAGTATTAAGATTTACTATTATTCCTAATGATTTACAAAAATTAATAATTTCTTCATAATTTATATTTATTATTAATGACAATTCATTTATTGTTATTAATTCATATAAATTTATTATTTTTTTATTTTTCATTATTATTTAATATTATTATTTTATAATTTAATAATAATGAAGTTAGTTTTATATTTATACCATTTTTACCTATTATTATTGATATATATTTTTTTTCAAAAAATAATTTTATTTTTTTTTTTTCTTTATATATAATTTTTTTTTTAATTTTAAATGGTTTAAATAATTCAATAATATATTTATTAATATCTTCTTCATATTTTATAAATTCTATTTTTTCATTATTTAATTCTTTAATAATATTATTTATTTTTATTCCTTTTACCCCTATACATGTTTTAATTACATTTATATAATTATTTTTTGAATATACTACTATTTTAGTTTTTTCACCTGGTATTCTAACAATTTTTTTAATTTTTATTATTTTATCATCAATTTCTGAAATTTCTAATTTTAATAAATTTATTATAAATAATTTATCATTTCTAGATAATTTTATATTTATTTCATAATTATTTTTATAATTTATTTCTTTTATTAAAAAATAATATAATTTTCCTATTTTAAATTTTAAATTTTTCTTATTTTTATATATTATTACATTATTATCTACTATATTTTTTATATAAATATTCTTATTAATTATATTAATTACTATAAATATTATATTTTTTCCTATATTTTTATAATATTCATTATATTTATTTTTATTTATATAATATATTATATTAATTAATATATTTTTTTTAATTTTTAATATCTTTTTATTATTTATATTATTAAATTTAATATTTTTATATATCTTTTTATTAATTACTAAATATTTCTTATTATTATTGTATTTATTATTATTTTTTATATTTTTATATAATTTATATAAATATATTTTATTATTATTAATTTTTAATTTATATTTATTTTTAATTTTATTTAATATTAATAATATATTATATTTTATTATTTTATATATTTTAATATTTTTAAATAATTTTATAAATATATTATCCATAATAAATAAAAATTATTATTATTATTTTATATTATATTATAATATTATTATATTAATAATATAAATTTATTAATTTTTATGAATTATATCACTATTAAAGGAATTAATAAAATTAATAAAAAATTAAAGTTTTTTTTTTAAAAAAAAAAAAAATTATTAAAATTCTTAATTATGCTTTAGAAAAAGGAGATTTATCTGAAAATAATGAATATATTTCTGCTAAAGAAGAATATAATTTTATTAATAATAAAATTAATTATTATAATAATATATTAAATAATTATATTTTAATTAAAAAAAAAATAATTCCTAATAAAAATAAATATATTACATTATATTCTAAAGTAACTATTAAAAATTTAAAAAATAATAAAATATATAATTATATTATAGTAACTAATAATGAAGTAAATTTTAAAAAAAATAAAATTTCTATTGATTCTCCTATAGCAATTTCTTTAATTGGTAAAAATAAAAATGATATTATAAAAATTTTAAATATTAAATATAAAATATTATATTTTAAATAAATAAATATTTTATTTTTTTAAAATAGTTAATTACTTTATCGCATTAATTAATATTTAATATTTATTAATGAGGAAAGTCCGAACACTAAAGAGAAATACAATGGATAACATCCATACATCGTAAGATGATGAAAAGTGCAACAGAAAATATATATAATTTAAATAATAATATATTAATTAAATTATAGTGAAATTTTGCAAACTCTGTATAGTGAAATGTCAAAATTACCATTAATCTTCTCGATTATTATAATGGTTGGTAGACAGATTGATATATATGGTAACATATATACTAGATAAATGATAAAGATATATATTAATTTATATATACAGAATTCGGCTTATATATTAACTATTTTTTAAAAAATAAAATATTTATTTATATATATTTATTATTATTACTTTATTATATATTTTATTTATGTAATAATTAATATTTTTTAATTTATTATATTTATAATTTATTAATAAAATATTTTTTTTTATTATTTTTGTAAAAATAAAAGATATTTTTTTAAAAAATATATTATTATTATATATTATTTTTTTTAAAATTAATGGTATAATAATTATTTTTTTATATTTTTTATTATTAATTATTTTAACAATATAATTTATATTTTTTTTTTTAAAATAAAATTTATCTTTTATATATATTAATAATATTATATTATTATATTTAATTTTTTTTAAAAATATATTTTTCATAATATTTATCTATTAAAATTTTTATATTTTTTACTCTTTTAATAGATAATAAATGACACTTTTCATTATAATAATTATTATTATGACCTTTTATCCAAAAAAAAATTATTTTATTTTCTTTAATTATTATTAATTTTATTTTATTCCATAAATCTTCATTTTTTATAATTCTTTTATTATTTTTAATTTTATTTATATTATATAATATATATTTAGAATCTATATAAATATTTACAATAAAAAAATTATATATTTTAATAGTTTTTATTGCTTCTATTATTGCATATAATTCTATTCTATTATTTGTTGTAAATCTATATTTTAATAATTTTTCTTTATAATAATTATATGATATTATTATTATTGCTGCTCCTCCAAAACCAGGATTCCCTTTTGACGAACCATCAGTATAAATATCAATATATAGTATATATATTTTACTATTTACAATATTATTATTCATAATTATTTTTATAATATGGTATTAATACTTTAGGTATTTTTATTCCATTATTATTTTGATACATTTCTATTATACATAATAATAATCTTGGTATTGATATACAACTACCATTTAACGTATTACATAATTCTTTTTTATTACTTTTATTATAATAATATATCTTTAATTCATTAGATTGATAATTTAAACAATTTGATAATGAACTTACTTCTAACCATTTTTTTTGACCAAATGAATAAACTTCAAAATCATATGTTATTGAAGAAGTAATTCCTATTTTTTCACTTGATAATAATTTTATTCTAAAATATAATTTTAACAATTTTAAAACATTTTTTATATGTTTTAACATTTTATTTAATCTAATATTAGAATTATTATCTGATATTTCAATAATTTCAACTTTTCCAAATTGATGTAATCTATTTAATCCTTTTACTTTTTTACCATATGATCCTGCTTCTCTTCTAAAACATTGTGTATATGTTTGAGATTTTATAGGTAAATCTTTATAATTAAATATTTTATTACTATAAAAATTTACTAATGGTACTTCACCTGTAGGTATTAAATATAAATTATCTTTTTTTATATTATATACTTGATTTTTTTTATCTGGAAATTGTCCAGTACCATAAATAGAATTTTTATTTACTAAATAAGGTAATATATATTCTTTATAACCTTTTTTATTATTATAACTTAATAAAAATCTTACTAATGAATTATATAATAATAATCCTAAACCATAATATATTACAAAACCTGTACCACTTATTTTACTAGATATTTTAGTCTCAAAAATATCATATTTTTTAGATAATTCTATATGTGATAAATATTTTTTTTTTTTAATTTTATTTTTAATATTTTTATAATTATTATAAATTATTTTATTATTATTATTTTTTTTTAAAAAATATTTTTTATTTAATATATTAGGTACTTTTATTAAATATTTTAAATATTTATTTTTTAAATTATTAATTATATTTTTTATTTTTTTTTTTTTTATTTTTATTATATTTATATTTTTATAATTTTTTTTTTTAATAATTAAATTTTTATTTTTATAATTATTTTTTAATATATTTAAATATTTATTTAAAATTATATTTTTTTTATTTATTTTATTATATAATAATAATATTTTATTAATAATATTTTTATTTTTAAATTTTCTTAATTTTAAACTTTTTATAACATAATTTTTATATTTTTTAATATATTTAATATTTAACATTATTTATTATTACTTTTTATATATATATCTATATATATACCATATAAATTTAATTTTTTAATTATTATTTTCTTTAAATATTTTTTAATATTATCATTAATATTTTTTTTAAAATTAGAATTTATTATAAAACTAGGAAAATTTTTATTTTTTAATTGATAACAAAATTTAATTTTAAATATTTTTTTATTAATATATATTTTTTTTTTATTTATATAATTTATAATTTTTTTATTTAAATAACTTGTTTTAATTTTTTTATACTTATTATTATATATTATTTTAATTTTATTTTTTATATTATTTTTTATTTTATTATTAAATAAATTTTTAATTGATAAATAATAATAAGGAAAATTATTATCAAATATTTTATAATAATTTTTTATTTTTCTAATATCTACTTTATTATTTTTTAATAAATCTATTTTATTAAATATTACTATTAATCCTTTTTTATATTTTTCTATATTTTTATAAATAAATATATCATTTTTAGTTACCCCATTAGTAATATCTATTATTAATATACATATATCTGATTCTTTTATTATATTTATTGTATTTAATAATAATTTATTATTATTTTTACAATATTTATAATTTTTTACTATTCCCGGTGTATCTATAAACATTATATTATTATAATTTTTATTTTTATAAAAAAAATATAATGTATCTATTGTAGTACCTTTTATATTAGAAATTATGGATTTATTTTTATTATTAAAAAATTTATTTATAAATGTAGATTTTCCTGTATTCGGTTTTCCTAATATTGATACTTTTATATTATTTTTATATTTTTTTATATTATTTTTTTTATATATAAAATAATTATGTATATATTTATATAATTTTTTAAACCCTATATTATTAGTACAGGAAATAGGAAATACATTATTATATCCTAATTTATAATATTCATAATAATTATAATCATATTTTTTAATATCTATCTTATTTACTAATAAAATAGTATTTTTATTATATTTTCTTACTATTAATGATAATTTTTTATCTAAATTAGTAATTCCATTAATTACATCTACTACAAATAATATTAATTCAGCTTCTTTAATACCTAATTTTATTTGTTTAATTATATTATTATTAATAATTTCTTTTTTTTTATATTCATTAAACCCACCAGTATCTATTATAATATAAATTTTTTTTTTTAATTTAAAAAATCCATAATTTCTATTTCTTGTTGTATTTATATTATTTTCTATTATTGATTTTTTTTTTTTAATTATAAAATTAAATAAAGTAGATTTTCCAACATTACTTTTACCTATAATACATATTTTCATTATTTATAATTTTTATATAAATTAAATATTAATATTTTTTAATATATTAATATTTAATTTATATAACTAAACTTTTAAAAAATTTACTCCATTATTATATCTTATTAAAATTCATATTTTTTAAAAGTTTAAATCTAAATTTATTTCTTTTATTTTATTTTTTTTTTCTTTTATTTACTTTTTTTTTTCTTTTATTTTCTTTATTTGTTTCTTTATTTTTTTTATTTACTTTATTTACTTTATTATTTTTTTTATTTTCTTTATTTACTTTATTATTTTTTTTATTTTCTTTATTTGTTTCTTTATTTTTTTTATTTACTTTATTTACTTTATTATTTTTTTTACTTGTTTTATTTACTTTATTATTTTTTTTATTTACTTTATTTACTTTATTATTTTTTTTATTTACTTTATTTACTTTATTATTTTTTTTATTTTCTTTATTTACTTTATTATTTTTTTTACTTGTTTTATTTACTTTATTATTTTTTTTATTTGTTTTATTTTCTTTATTTACTTTATTATTTTCTTTATTTGTTTTATTTTCTTTATTATTTTCTTTATTTGTTTTATTTTCTTTATTTACTTTATTATTTTCTTTATTTGTTTTATTTTCTTTATTATTTTCTTTATTTGTTTTATTTTCTTTATTATTTTTTTTATTTGTTTTATTTTCTTTATTATTTTCTTTATTTGTTTTATTTTCTTTATTTACTTTATTATTTTCTTTATTTGTTTTATTTTCTTTATTTTCTTTATTATTTTCTTTATTTGTTTCTATATTAAAATTTAAATTTTCATTATTTACTAATTTTTTATCCATTATTACTTCTTTACCTTTTTTATCATATATATATTTTATCATTATTAATAATATATTTTTAAATTCTTCAAAATCATTTTTATATAAAAAAATTTTATGTTTTTTATATATTGATCTACCATCTTGTAAAAAAATTTTTTTACTTTCTGTAATATTTAAATAATAATCCTTTGAAAAAGTTTCTTTAACATCAAAATAATATATTCTATTACCTGATTTTAATATTTTAGAATATATTTCTTTATATTCTTTTTTACTATTTTTTATATTTATATTATTTGATTTATTTATTTTTATATATTCTTTTTTTTTTATCATATTTAAATTTATTTTAATTATAATTATTAATATAATTAATAATTAATATTAATTTAAATATTAATAAATATTTTAAAAAAATTTTGAAATTTATAAAAATTAAAACCTATTTTAGAATAATTTTATTAAAATTATTATTTATTAATTATTATAATAATAATTTTAATTATAAAAATTTTATTATTAAAAAAAAATATAAATTTAAATATCATTTTTCAAAAATTAAAAAAAAAATTAAAAAAAAATTAAAATATAATAAAAATATTAAAATTCTTATTATAAAATATATTAATAATATTAAATTAAATTTTTTTATTCAATTAGAAGATATTTATTTATTACAATATAAATTATATATATATTTTAAATATAATAAAAAAATTAAAATTTATAATTCTAATAATATTAAATTTATTAAAAAAATTTATAATTATATATTATTTAATAATATTAAATTAAATAATATTATTAATAATAAATTAATTAATTGGTGTATTAATAGAATTAATATTATTAATATTTTAATACTTAAAATTTCTATTTCAGAATATATAATTTATAAATTAAATATTAATATTATTATACATGAATATAAATTAATAATAAAAATTTTTTCTATTAATAAAAATATTAATTTTATATATGGAATATTAAATAATATATTTAAAACTATTTAAAATATATGAATAAAATTATTAGATTAAATAAATTTATTTCTAAATGTGGAATATGTTCTAGAAGAAAAGCAGATAACTTAATAAAATCTGGTATTATTAAAGTTAATAATAATATTATTACTACTTTAGGATATAAAATTAATATTAATGATAATGTTAAATATAATAATAAATTATTAAATATAAAAAATAATATTTATTTACTTTTTAATAAACCCAAAAATTGTATTACTACTTTAAAAGATAATTATAATCGTAATATAATAATGAATTATATTCCTAAAATATATAAAAATTTTGGTCTTTTTCCTGTAGGAAGATTAGATATTAACACTACTGGTTTATTATTAATTACAAATGATGGAAAATTATCAAAATTTTTAACACATCCAAGATATAAAATAAAAAAAAAATATAAAATTTATTTAAATAAAAATTTTAATATTAAACATTTAAAAATTTTAAAAAAAGGTATAATATTTAAAGAAGGTAAAATAATAATTAAAAATTTAAAAATTTTTAAAAATAATAAAAAAATTTTAATAATTACAATATATATTGGTTGGAATAGAATAATACATAGAATTTTTAATAAATTAGGTTATAATATATTAAATTTAAATAGAATTTATTTTGCTGGTTTAAAATTAAATAAATCCCTTAAACTAGGTAAATATATAATTTTAAATAAAAAAAAAATAAATTATATTAAACATATAAATAATATTAATTATAATAATGAAAAATAATATTTATATTATTAATGGTCCTAATATTAATATGATAGGTAAAAGAGAAAAAAATATATATGGTAAATATGATATAAATAAATATTTAAATAATTTAAAAAATAAATATAAAAATGTTGTAAATATTATTACATATTATAATAATAATGAAGGTAATATTATAGATTATTTATATAAATATTATAATAATAATAATAATATTGGTTATATAATAAATTTAGGGGCATATACTCATACTTCATTAGCAATTTCAGATACTATAAAAACTATTAATTTAAAAACTAAAATAATTGAAGTTCACGTAAGTAATATATTTAATAGAGAAAGTATTAGAAAAAATTTATTAACTTCACCTTATACTAATGGTATAATAATAGGATTTGGTTTAAAATCATATAAATTAGCAATATTAAGTTTAATTTAATTAATTTATTAAATTAATTATATTTATTATATATTTATATATTAAATGGGGTTGTTTATGGATTTGACATATTTAAAATATTAAAATATTCATATAGTGTTTTATTATATTACACTTTAAAAAAATATAATAAAAAATAAGCGGAAATAATAATTATAAACTTGCAGCATAAAAATTATTAAAATTTTTAATTTTTTTAAAATTTGCAAGTAAATATAATATATTTATATAAAATTTATTTTATCTATTATAAATTTTATATAATTTAAGTTTTTAAAAATAGATAAATTTTTTTATTTGTTAATTTACTAATTTATATAATAAAAAAATTTTAAAAAAAATATTAAATTAGAAAATATGTAAAAAAATATTTTATTATTTTTAATATGGACGCGGGTTCAAATCCCGCCAACTCCATACATATTATTTATATTAATATATTTATTAATAATTAATGATTAATAAAATTAAAATTAATATTAAAAATAATATAAATATTAGAATTGATAAATATTTATATATATTTTTTAAAAAAAAAATATCTAGAAAAAAAATACAAAATAATATTATTAATAATAATGTATTATTAAATAATAAAATTATAAAATGTAATAAAAAAATTAAAATTAATGATAAAATTATTTTTATTTATAATAATCAATTATTAAATAATAATAATAATATTATTACTGAAAATAAAAATATTAAAATTAATATTCATTATGAAGATAAATATATAATAATTATTAATAAACAACCAGGATTAATTGTACATCCTGGATATGGTAATTATAATAATACTCTTATAAATTGGTTAAAATATTATATTAATATTAAAAATATAAATAATAATTTAAATTATACAGATAATAAATTAGGTTTATTACATAGATTAGATAAAAATACATCTGGTTTATTAATAATAGCAAAAAATTTAAAAATATATAATAATATTAAAAAGCAATTTATTAATAAAATTATTATAAAAAAATATTTAGCATTAGTATGGGGAATTCCAAAATATAATACTTTAACAATTAAAAATTATATAGGTAGGAATATAAAAAATAGAAAAATTATGAAAGTATATTTAAATAAAAAATATGGTAAATATTCTATTACTAAATATAAAATTATTAAAAAATTTAAATATTTTTCATTATTAAAATGTTATCTTAAAACTGGTAGAACTCATCAAATAAGAATACATTTAAATTATATAGGTAATACTATTTTTAATGATGATATTTATGGTGGTAATAAAATTAAAAATAATTTAAATTTTAATAAAATTAATAAAAATATTCTTAATAAATGTTTTAAAATTTTACCTAGATTAGCGTTACATGCATATTATTTAAAATTTTATCATCCTATTTTTAAAAAAAATAAAAAATTTATTATTAAATTACCTAATGATATTAAAAAACTTATAAAGTTTATAATTATAAACAAATTATAATTATAAATATTTATTAATTTTATTTTTTAATATTTTAATATTTTTTTTAAAAAATAAAAAATAATTATATTTTTTTTTTTTTAAAAATTTTATTATTTTTAACAATATTTTCTCTTTAATATTTTCTATTTTATTAGATAATAAAATTAATATTTTTTTATTATTTATTATAATATTACTTTTTAATAATTCATTTTTTAATATTTTTAATTGTAATACAATATTTTTATAATTACTACTTGATATTACAAATAATAATAATTTATATTTTTTTATATATCTTATATAATAATTTCCTATGCCTTTACCTTTATATGAATTTTTTATAATTGCTGGAATTTCCATAACTATATAATTTTTATAATTTTTTTTATATATTCCAATATTAGGTTTAATAGTCGTAAATAAATAATTATCAATTTTAGGTTTACTATTTGTTAATAAAGATAAAATAGTAGATTTACCAGTATTTGGATATCCTATAATTCCTATATCTACATTAATATATAATTTAATATTTATTAATATTTTTAATCCTTTTTTACCTAATGTATATTCTCTAGTTTTCTGATTTCTAGAATTTTTAAAATAATTATTACCATATCCACCTTCCCCACCTAATATTATAGTTTTATATATATTATTTTTTTTAAAATAATATTTATATTTTTTATTTTTAATATAATAATAAATTTTACTACCTATTGGTATATTTATAATTTTATTTTTTCCACTTTTACCAGTTTTACAATTATTTTTACCACTTTCTCCATTACTTGCTTTATATATATTTTTATATTTTAAATATAATAAAGATATTATATTATTATTACTATAAAATATTATATCTCCACCTTTTCCACCATTTCCACCATCAGGTTTTCCTAATTTTTTATTTTTTCTTTTAAAACTAACTTTTCCATTCCCACCATTTCCACTAATACAATAAATTTTAATATTATCAATAAAATTATTTAAAAACATATTATAATAATTATATATAATAATTAATTAATTTAAAATATAAAAAAATGATAAATTTTTTTTTTATTAACTATAATTATAATATAAATAATAAAAAAAAATTAATTAATAATATTATTTATTTAATTAATAAAGAAAATAAAAAAATATATATTATTAATATAATATTTTGTAATAATAAATATATTTTAAAATTAAATAAAAAATATTTAAATAATAATAAATATACTGATACTATTACCTTTAATTATTTTAATAATAAAAAAATAAAATATTTATATGGAGATATATTTATTAGTTTATCTCAAATATATAATAATTCCAAAAAATATAATACTTTTTTTTATTATGAATTAAAAATAGTTATTATTCATTCTTTACTTCATTTAATAGGTTATAAAGATATTAATAATATTTTTAAAAAAAAAATGTTTAAAAAACAAAATTTTTATATTAAAAAATTTAAAAATAATAATTTTTATTTTAATTAATTATTATATATAATATGAAAACTAATATTAAATTTAAATACGATATTATTATTATTGGTGGTGGACATTCTGGTATAGAAGCTACATTAATTGCGCATAAATTAGGGGCTAATATATTATTAATTACCATGAATAAAAATAATATTGGTAAAATGTCTTGTAATCCTTCTATAGGGGGTATTGGGAAAGGTCAAATTGTTAAAGATATTGATGCATTAGGTGGATATATGGGAAAATTTGCAGATTTATCAATGATACAATTTAAAATGTTAAATAAATCTAAAGGTCCCGCTATGTGGAGTCCTAGAGCACAAATTGATAGAGATTTATATATTAAAAATATTAAAAAAATTTTAATTAAAAAAAAAATTAATATTTTAGAAAATACAGTTATTAAACTTATTATTAAAAATAATGTAATATTAGGTGTAATTACTAAAAATAAAAATAAAATATATAGTAAATCTGTTATATTAACTAATGGTACTTTTTTAAATGGTAAAATTTGTATAGGTAATAAAATTTATAAAGGTGGTAGATTAAAAGAAAAATCTTCTATAGGTATTACTGAACAACTTAAAAAATATGGTTTTATATATGGTAAAATGAAAACTGGAACTTCTCCAAGAATTTTAAAAAATTCAATTAATTTTAAAAAATTAAAAATCCATAAAGGAGATAAAAAAATTGTTAAATTTTCTTTAAATAATAAAATTAAAAAAATTAAAAAACAAAAAAATTGTTATATTACATATACTAATTATAAAACTCATAAAATTATAAAAAATAATATTAATAAATCTCCAATATTTAATAAAATTATTAATAATAATGGTCCTAGATATTGTCCTTCTATAGAAGATAAAATATATAGATTTAAAGATAAAAAAAAACATCAAATATTTATAGAACCTGAAGGTTGGAATAGTAATATCATTTATATTAATGGTTTTTCTACAAGTTTACCTAAAAAAATACAATATAAATCTATAAAAACTATAAAAGGTTTAGAAAAATGTAAAATTATAAATTATGGATATGCTGTAGAATATGATTATTTTAATCCTATACAATTAAAATTTACTTTAGAATCTAAAATTATAAAAAATTTATATTTTGCAGGTCAAATTAATGGTACTACTGGTTATGAAGAAGCTGCATGTCAAGGTTTAATTGCTGGTATTAATGCTTATTTAAAAATTAATAATAAAAATAAATTTATTTTAAAAAGAAATGAATCATATATAGGTGTACTTATAGATGATTTAATTAATAAAGGTACATTAGAACCATATAGAATGTTTACTTCTAGAGCTGAATATAGAATATTATTAAGACAAGATAATGCAGATATTAGATTATATAAAAAAGCATATAAATATGGATTAATTAATAAAAAAAAATATAAAATTATTATTAAAAAAAAATATTACATTAAAAAAATAATTAATTTTTTAAATATTAAAAAAATTAAATATAATAATAAAACAATTACTTTAAAAAAATTATTACTTAATAATAATATTAATATTAATTATATAATTAATAAAATTAAATATTATAAAATATTTAAAAAATACAAAATATATTTTATTAAATATAAAAATATTATTTCAAATTATATTAAATATGAATATTATATAAAAAAAGAAAATTATAATATTAAAAAAATTAAAAAATTAGAAAAATTAAAAATTCCTAAAAATTTTAATTATTCTAATATTAAATCTTTATCTAAAGAAGCAATAGAAAAATTAAATTATTATAAACCTATTAATATAAAACAAGCTTATAGTATTAGTGGTATTACGCCTTCAGATATTAATATATTAATAATATATATTAAATAATAATTAATTCTTTACTAAAAATTTTTTAAAATTTATTATATGTTATGTCATTATTATCATTAAAATTTAATAATAATAAAATATATAATTATAAATTAATTAATTTTAATATTTGTGGTTCTAAAAGTGAATCTAATAGATTATTAATAATTAAAAAATTATTTAATAAATTTATAAATTTTAAATTATTTAATTTATCAAATTCTAATGATACCAAAATTATGCAAAATATTTTAATTAAAAATAATAAAAAAATTAATGTAAAAGATGCTGGTACAGTAATGAGATTTTTAATTTCATATTATTCTATTATTAATAATAATAAAATTATACTTACAGGAAATTCAAGAATGCAAAATAGACCTGTATTAGAATTAGTAAAATGTTTAAATAAATTAGGAGCTAATATTAAATATATTAATAAAATAGGATATCCACCACTTTATATAAAAGGTAAAAATATATATAAAAATAAAATTAAAATTAACTCTAATATTAGTAGTCAATATATTACTTCTTTAATATTAATAGCACCAAAATTAAAAAATGGATTAAAAATAATATTAAAAAATAATAATATTTCTTTTTCATATATTAAAATGACTATTAATATTTTTAAAAAAATAAATTTTAAAATATTATTTAATAATAAAAAAAAAATTATTATTATTCCACCAATTAATAAATATTTAAATATTAAAAAAAATATAAAATATTATATAGAATCTGATTGGAGTTCTGCATCATATTTTTATTCTATTATTACTTTATTAAATAATGTAACTTTTAAATTAAATAATTTTTATAAAAATAGTTTACAAGGTGATAATATTATATATAAAATATATAAAAAATATTTTGGTATTAAAACAAAATTTAAAAAAAAATTTATTTTAATATACAAAAATAAAAATTTTAATTTTCCAAAATTTATAAAATTAAATTTAAAATCTACTCCAGACATTGCACAAACTATTATACTTACATGTTCAATTTTAAAAATTAAATGTCTTATAAAAGGATTAAAAACATTAAAAATTAAAGAAACTGATAGATTAATTGCATTAAATAAAGAATTAAAAAAAATTGGTATTAATACAAAAATTACAAATAGTAAATTATTAATAAGTAAATTTAATAAAATTATTAAAAATAATAAAATTATTATTAATACATATAATGATCATAGAATGGCAATGTCATTCTCAATATTAGCAATTAAATATAATAATATATTTATTGAAAATCCAAAAACTGTTAATAAATCTTATCCTAATTTTTGGAAAGATTTAAAAAAAATTGGATTTTACTATAACTATATATAGTAAATAAAATATTATATTTAATTTATTTAGTATTTTAAATTAAATGACAAAAAAATCTTCTATTAAAAAACAAAAACAAAATAAAAAAAAATATTATTATAATAAATCTAAAATTAATAATATAAAAAAAATTATTAAAAATTTTAAATTATATATTATTAATAATTCTACAAATAAATTAAATAAAAATATTATTAATAATAATATTTCTAATATATATTCAATTTTAGATAAATTAAAAAATAAAAAAATTATTCATATTAATAAATGTTCAAAAATAAAAAATAAAATTAATAAATTTATAAATAATTATATTTAATATTTATATTATATATAATATATAATAAGCCCATTAGTCTATAGGTTAGGACGTCAGATTTTCATTCTGGAAAGAGGGGTTCAATTCCCCTATGGGCTAATTTTATTAAAATTGTGAAAAATATAAATTTTTATAAAATATATAAAATTATATTTAAATTTTGGAAAAAAAAAAAAATATTAAATTTTACTAAAAAAAGTAATAAAAAATATATTATCTTAGATGGTCCACCTTCATTAAATGGAAAACCTGGAGTACATCATATATTTTCAAGAATTATTAAAGATATTTATTATAGATTTTATACTATTAATAATTATAAAGTAATTAATAAATTAGGTTGGGATACACATGGTTTACCAATAGAAATAGAAGTTGAAAAAATATTAAAAATTAATAAAAAAGATATTGGTAATAAAATATCAATTAATTTTTTTAATAATAAATGTCTAAAATTTATTAAAAAAAATTTAAAAATATGGAAAAAATTTACTAATAAAATAGGTTATTTTTTAAATGAAAAAAATAACTATATTACTTGTTCTAATAAATATATAGAAACTATATGGTGGATTATTAAAAAAATTTATAATAAAAATTTATTATATAAATCCTATAATATATTACCTTATTCACCAATTGCAGGTACCCCTATTAGTTATCAAGAATTAAATTTACCTTATACTCATAAATATATTAATTCTTTATCAATATACGTACTTTTCAAATTAAAAAAAAATAAAATTTTTAAATATAAAAAAGTATATTTATTAGCTTGGACTACTACACCTTGGACATTACCTGCAAATAGTGCTTTATTAATTAATAAAAAATTTTATTATTATTTAATAAAAATATATAATGTTTATAATAAAAAATTTATAAATTGTATAATTTCTAAATATTATGTTAAATCATTTTTAAAAAATAAAAAATATAAAATTTTAAAAAAAATATTAGGTAAATTATTAATAGGTTTAAAATATTATCAAATTATTAATTGGTTTTCTCCAATTAATAAAAATAAAAAAATATTTATTATTATTAATGATAATTTAAATATAATAAAAAAAAATATAGGTACTGGAATAATACATATTTCTCCAACTTTTGGAAAAGAAGATTTTGAAATTTCAAAAATTAATAATATTTCTGAAATATTATATAAAAATAATAAAAATAAAATATATCCTATTGTTGATAAAAATGGAAAATTTATTAAAAATACTCCATTAGGTTTAGGAGGGAAATATATTAATATAAAATATTGTAATAAAAATAATAAATATTCAGTAGATAAAATAATAATTCAATATTTAATTAAAAAAAAATGTATTTTTAAAATTAAAAAATACAAACATTTATATCCACATTGTTGGAGAACTAATAAACCTATTATTTATTATCCTATTAAATCATGGTTTATTAATTTAAAAAAAATAAAAAATAAAATTATAAATTTAAGTAAAAATATAAATTGGTGTTCAAGTAATTTAATTAAAAATAAATTTTATTATTGGTTAAAAAATATTAAAAATTGGAATATATCTAGATCAAGATTTTGGGGAACACCTTTACCTATATGGAAAACTAAAAATGAAAAAAAATATTTAATTATTGGTTCTATTAAAGAATTAAATAAAGAAATTAATAAATCTATTAAATTAGGATTTATAAAAAAAAATCCATTTAAAAAATATATTTTTAATAATAAAATAAATTATAAAAAAATTAATTTACATAGTAATATTATAAATAATATTATTTTATCGTCTAAAGACGGTAAAAAAATGTATAAAGAATTAGACGTTATTGATGTATGGTTTGATTCAGGCGTTAGTCAATATGCGCAATATCATTATCCTTTTAATAAAAAAAAAAAAAAATTAATTGATAATAATATAATATTCCCTTCGGATTTTATTACTGAAGGTATTGATCAAATAAGAGGTTGGTTTTTTACATTACATACTATTTCTTGTATTATTTCAAATAAAATTTCATATAAAAATATTTTACCATTAGGTATAATTTTAGATAAAAATGGTAAAAAAATGTCTAAAAGTAAAGGAAATACTATAAATCCATTTAAAATTATTAAAAATTATGGTCCTGATATTATTAGATGGTATTTAATTAATAATAATTATACTTGGAAAAATATTAAATTTAATATTAAAAATATTAAAAAAATAAAAAATAAATTTTTTAATACTTTATATAATATATATAAATTTTATTATAATTATTCTAAATTAGATAATTTCAATATTAATAAAATCTATAAGAATAAATATAAATATATAGATTATTGGATTTTATCAAAATTAAATAATTTATTAATTAATGTATATAATAATTATATAAAATATAATATTACTTATATTACTAGAAAAATAAATAATTTTGTAATTAAATATTTAAGTAATTGGTATATTAGATTATCTAGAAATAGATTTTGGAAAAAAAAATTTGATAATGATAAAATATCTGCATATAAAACATTATATATATGTTTAAATAAAATATTAATTATTTCATATCCTATATCTCCTTTTTTTATGGAATATTTATATATTAAAATTAATAAAAAAAAAACTAGTATAATTATTAAAGATTTTCCAAAATATAAAAAAAAATTAATTAATAATAATATTGAAAAAAATATGTATTTTATTAAAAAATATTCTAAAATTATTTTATATTTAAGAAAAACTAAAAATATTAAAGTTAGACAACCTTTAAATATAGTATATATTTTAAAAAACAATATTAATAAAAAATTTTATAAAAATAAAAAAATTTTAATTTTATTAAAAAAAGAAGTAAATATTAAAAAAATTAAATTTATTAATTATAAAAAAATTAATAAATATATTATTAAAAAAATTAAATTAAATTATAAATTATTAGGTCCAAAATTTAAAAATAATATTAAAAATATTGAAAAATACTTTAATAATATTTCACAAAAAAAAATTAATAATTTAGAAAAAAATAAATTTATTAATATTTTTATTAATAATAAAATTTATAAAATATATATTTATGAATTATTTATAGAATATATAAATATTAATAAAAATATTATTATGTATTCTAAAAATAATATTACAATAATTTTAAATACTAAATTAACAAAAATATTAATATATGAAGGTTTAATTAAAGATTTTATTAGAAAAATACAAATTTTAAGAAAAATTAAAAATAAAAAATTTAATGATAATATTAATATTATTATATATAATAAAAATATTAATAATTTTATAAATATTATTAATAAATATAAAAAATATATTTTATATGAAACATTATCTAAAAATATTATATATAAAAATTTAAATATTAAAAAATATTTTGTTATATTTAAAAATAAAAAAATATATTTTAATATTATTTAACATAATATATTTTATTAAGGTCTCGTAGCTTAGTCGGTTATAGCACTTGACTCATAATCAAGGGGTCGCTGGTTCAAATCCAGCCGAGACCATTTTAATAAAAAGTAAAATATTTAATATTTTTAGTTTTATTATATATATATTTTTTAATACTATCTATTATTTTATTTTTATATATTATTTTTTTAGAATATAAATAAAATCTTGATATTTTTTTATAATAATTATTATTAATTTTATATATATAATATATTTTATTATTTTTTATTTTTAATATTTTATTTTTATAAATATTACTTATAATATATTTTTTAATATTATTATTTTTAATTTTATCTATTTTATTAATTATTGTAATAATTTTTTTATTAATTATTTTTAATTTTATTAAAAAATTCATTATATATAAATATTTATCAACTATATTTATACTAGAAATATCTATTATATGTATTATTATATCAGATTTTTTAATTTCTAATAAAGTCGATTTAAAAGATTCTATTAAAGTAGTTGGTATTTTTCTAATAAATCCTATAGTATCTATAATAATAAATTTATTATTATTATAATAATAATAATTTACATTAGTATCTAATGTAGTAAAATATTTATTTTCTACTAATAATTTTTTTTTAATAAAATCATTAATTATAGTAGACTTACCAACATTTGTATATCCTATTACAGATATAGATATTTTATTTCTTCTATTATTTCTTTTTATTATAATATTATTATTAATTTTTTTCAATTTTTTTTTAATTTTTAAAATTGAATTTTTAATTCTTCTTTTATCAGTTTCAATTTCTTTTTCACCTGGACCACGCATACCTATTCCTCCTTTTTGTCTTTCTAAATGTTTCCACATATGTTTTAATCTTGGTAATAAATATTCATATTGTGCTAATTTAATTTGTAATTTTGCATTAAATGTTTTAGCTTTATAATAAAATATATCTAATATTAATTTTGTTCTATCTGATATATTACATTTTATATATTTTTCTATATTTTTAATTTGACTTAATGATAATTCATCATCAAATATTACTGTATCTATATTTTTATTATTTAATATATATTCTGAAATATTTTTTAAAAATCCTTTTCCAACATATGTTAATCTATGAGGTTTTATTCTTTTTTGTAAAAATTTATTTATTACTTTTCCTTTAAATACTTTTAATAAATTTTTTAATTCATTTAAATAATATAAATTATTAATCTTATTTATATTATTTTTAAATATTCCTATTAATATATTATTTTTATACATTTATTTTTAATAATATTTATTATTATTTTTAATAATTTCATTATTAATAATTATTATAATATATATTAAATAAATGACGTAATAACTCAGTGGTAGAGTATTGGTTTCATAACCCAAATGTCGGGGGTTCAAATCCCCCTTACGTCAATTATTATTTATTTTAAATAATATTTATTTTTATTAATATTATTTATTATTATTAATAATAATAATTGGAGAGATGGCAGAGTGGTTTATTGCGACGGTCTTGAAAACCGTTGAAAAATCTAATTTTTTCCGGGGGTTCAAATCCCTCTCTCTCCGTTTATTTTAATTTTTTAATAATTATATTTTTTAATCAAATATGTTTTTTAATAAAAATATTAATATTACTATTAAGAATTTAAATAAAATTATTAATATTAATAAATTAAAAAATTTAAATAAAATTAATAATAAATATTATAAAATTATTAATATTTATAATAAAATTTTAAATATTTATAATGATATTAATTTATTAAAAAATATTTTTATTAATTATAATTCAAATTTAGAAATTAATTTATACAAAAAAAAAATTTTTAAATTAATTTATAAATTAATAATTTTAATATTTAAAAAAAAATATAAATATAATGCTATTATTAAAATTAATCAAAAAAATGGTGGTAAAGATAGTTATGATTGGATAAATATATTAAAAAATATGTATATTAAATGGGCTATTATTAATAACTTTAAATATAAAATTATTAATAATATTAATAAAAAATCAAATATTATTGAAATAAAAAAAAAATACTCTTTTGGTTATTTATATGGAGAAAATGGTATTCATAAATTAATTCGTAAATCTCCTTTTAATAATAAAAATAAAATACATACCTCATTAGCTTCAATCTATATATATCCTAAAAAAAATATAAAAACTAATTATATTAATAATAATGAATTAATTATTAATACTTTTAGATCTAGTGGGGCAGGAGGACAAAATATTAATAAAGTAGAAACTGGTATAAGAATTAAACATATACCTACTAATATTAGTGTTGAATATACTAAAAATAGATCACAATTTATTAATAAAAAATATGCTATTAAATTATTAAATAAAAAATTATACAATTTTTATTTAAATAAAAATAAAATTTATAATAATAATAATAATAATTATATTAGAAATTATATTTTTAATCCATATAAATTAATAAAAGATTTTAATACAGGTTATAAAACTAATAATATTAATAATATTATTAATGGTAATATTAATATTTTATTATATAAAAATATAAAAAACCTATTATATAATATTTAATTTTTTTTAAAATACATTAAATATTACATTACATTTACATTTATATATGTTTCTATTTTTTTACTAATTTTTATTTTTATTTTATAATTACCTATTAATTTAATTTTATTTTTTAAAATTATATTTTTTTTTTTAATTAATATATTTTTTAATTTTAAACTTTTATATATATCTTTTTTAGATATATATTTTTTTTTATTATTTATTTTAAATATTAAATTTATTTTATTTATTTTTTTAATATTATATTTTTTAATTTTTATTTTATATTTTAATTTTTCTTTTTTTTGTTTTATTATTTCATTATTATTTTTAATTTCTGATTTAGTTGCAATAATCGCATAATTATTAGGTATTAAATAATTTATAGCATATCCATATTTTACTAATATTATTTGATATTTTTTACCTAATTTATATATATTTTTTTTTAATATTACTTTTATCATAAATTTATTTATTTTAAATTATCTGTTACAAATGGTAATAATGCTATATGTCTACATCTTTTAATTGCTTTATTTAATAAAATTTGATATTTTTTAGATACACCTGTTATTCTTCTAGGTAAAATTTTTCCAAATTCATTTAAAAATTTAATTAAAAATTTAGGATTTTTATAATCTATATATTTAATATTGTTTTTTTTAAAATAACAATATCTTTTTTTTTTTTTAATATCTATTTTAATAGGTGATAAATATTTTATATTATTTTTTTTCATAATCTTTTTTTTTATTTAAATATTCTATTGCATATTTATTCAGTTTTACTGTTAAATATCTTATTATACGATCATCTTGTAATATTTTAACATTAAAAATTTTTATAAATTTTGTTTTTGTTTTATATACTAATAAATAAAAATATCCATTTTTTACTTTATTTATACTATAAGCTAATTTTTGCAAACCCCATATTTCTACTTTTATAATTTCAATATTTTTATGTAATAAATATTCTTTATATTCATTATAAGTAGAAATTATTTGTTTTTCTGACAACAATGGTGTAAAAATTATTATAGTTTCATAATATCTTATATTCATATTAATTTTTTTTAAAATGTTTAATATTAAAATAATAAATATTATTTTATATATTAATATTAATGATAATAATATATAACACATCTAATTATTATTTAAATAATTCTATAATTATTATAAATTATATAATTCATTTATTTAAAAATATAAATAATTTTTATAATATATTAATAATAGATTTAAATATTTATAAATTTAACTTATTATTTTCTTTAAATAATAATAATTTATTTAATTACATTATATTTATTTTATATAATTTATATAAAAAAAAAAATACTTCATTATTATTATTTTTAACTAAATATTTTAATACTTCAAAAAATAAAATTATTTACAAAACTAAAATTTTATTAAATCATGCAAAAAAAAATAAAAAAAAAATAAAATTTATTTTATATAATAAAATTAATTTTTTTAATATTAATAAAAAATTTAATTTAAAAATATATAATATTAAAAAAATTAATAATTTATATAATAATATATTTGAAAATTTAATATATACTAATAATTATAAATTAATTATTATTAAAAAATTTTTATATAATGAAATTAATAATGGTATTTTAAATATTAAAAAAATTATTTTATTAAAAGTTTTATCTTTATATAATAATTATAATCTAAATTTTTTTATTAAGAATAATAATATTACTAATAAATTATTAAAACTTATTAAATTATATACTTTTAAAATTAAAAATATTAATTATATTTTTAAAAAAAATAAAAAAAAAATAATTAATTTTTTTAAAATTAAAAAAATTAATTATAAAAATTTTATTTATAATGATATTAATAATATTCTTAAAAAAAAAATTAATATTAAAAATTATAAATTTTTTAATATTAAAAATAGTAAATTACTAAATAAAAGATTACTTAATAATTTAAATAAAAAAATATATTTTTCTAAAAATATTAAACATAATAAAAAAAAAAAAATTAATAAATATATAAATTATATAAAATATTTATTATTTAAATATGAAAAATTGTTTATTAAATTATCATTAAAATTTTATTTATATAATAATATTAAAAAATATTCTATATATTTTTATATATTATTTAAAATTATAAATACATATAAATTTAACAATAAAAATTATAAACATTTTGATATTAATAAAGAAATATATTTTAAAATATTAAATAATTATAATATTTTTTTTATTAATAATTTTGAAAATATACCAATTTATAATTTTAAAATATATAAAAATTTTATTAAAAATATTATATCTGAAGGAAAAAATATATATTTTATTGGTAACTTAAAAAACACAATATATAATTATAAAGATACTTTTAAAATATTTAATATTTTAAAAAATATTAATAATTTTATAAATATAAAAAATATTTTTATTAAAAATAATAATATTAATAATTATTATATTATTCAATTTAATAATAGTTTTTTTATATTTTTATATAAATATATTATTAATAATAAATATAAAAAATTATTCAAAAAAAATATTATTAAATTAACAAATTCAAATACAAATTATAATAATGGTTATATAGAAATTAATTTATATAAAAATAATTATAAAAATATAAAACTAATTATCAATACTATTAATTATTTATTAAATAATGGATATAAAATTAAAGATATTACAATTATTATTAATAATGATTATGAAAAAAATAATATTATTAATTATTTAATTAAAAATAAATTATATCAAAAAAAAATTTTTTTAAATGATATTATCTATATTAAAATATTAATTTTATTTATTAAAATTTTATATTTTAATAAAATTAAATATCGTATAAATCTTTTATTATTATTAATAAAAATTAAAATATTAAAAATTAATATTAAAAAATTTAATAATAAATATATTTATAATAATAATTTAAAATATTTTTTTAAATTTTTAAAAAAATACAATATTTATATAAATTATAAATATATTTTAAAATTAAATATATATAATATATCTTATTATATTATTAATAAATTTAATTTTTTAAATAAATCAAAAATTAAAAATTATATATATTATTTTTTAAATATTATATATAAATTTGAAAATAAAAATCATTATTATAATTTTATAGATTTTTGGTATAATAATTATAATAAATATTATATTATTAATAATAATAACTTAAATTTTAAAAATATTTATGAAATTAATAATAGATATTATAAAATTATTATTATTCCTAACTTTAATTATAATTTAATTTATAATAAAAATAATATTAATTTATTTAAAAATATTAATTTTATTTTTAAATTTAATAAATCTAAAAATAAATATAAATATTATAATAATAATATTAATAATTTTATAGAAAATTATCAAATTGATACTTATAATAAAATCTATAAAATTATTAATAATACTATAAAAATATTAATTATTTTTATTAAAAAAAATAATTATAAATATAATATATATAATTATATTATTAAATATTTAAAATATTTAAATATTTGGAAAAAAAATAAAAATAAATATTATTTCGGTAAATTATCTTTTAATTTATCTAAATAATATTTTTATTTTTATTATTCTTCTAATTTCTTTTTAATTAATAATAATTCTGTTAAATCACCAAATGTAGATTTTTTAATAAATTGATTTTTATTATATACTTTTATATTAGGAGATACTATAATTTTTTTAAATTTTACATTTATATTAATAATTTTAAATTTTATTAATTCATCAATTTTATATTTTTTATTTATTAATTTTGATGGCATAAAGAAATTTAAAAATTTATGTTTATTATTTACTAAATAAATTCCATTTTTATATATATTTTTTATTTTTCCTAAATGAATACTATTTTTATAATATATTTTAATATATTTATTCCATTCATTTCTTTTTAATAATTTATAACTTAAATAAAATCTTCTCATTTTAAAATCTATATATGTTATTATAAACTTAATTTCCTCTCCAATTTTAAAATAATTTAATACATCATTAGTATACCAAGAAATTTCATTATATAATAAATATCCATATAAATATTTTCTTAATTCTATTTTATATCCATAATTATTATTTAATAATTTTATTATTTTACCTTTATGTTTAGAACCAACATAATATTTTTTTAAATCTTCTTTTAATGGATCTTTTTTTAATCTTTTTAGACTTACAAATATTTTTTTATTTTCTTTATTTACATCAATTATTACACATTTAATAATATTATTTATTCTTAATACTTTTTTTATAAATTTATAATTATAATCCCATGTTATTTCTGAACTATATAATATTCCATTTATTCCTTTTTTAATTTCTATATATGCACCATAATTTGTTATATTTATTATTTTACATTTTACTATTTTACCTATTTTAATATTCTTTTTATATATTTCCCATGTATTTTTTATATATTGTTTTAATCCTAATTGTACTCTCATTTTACTTTTATTTATTTCTAATATTACAAAATTATAATAATCTCCAATTTTTAATATATTATTAATATCATATTTTTTATATAATATATCTTTAATATGTAATAATCCATCTATATTTCCTAAATCTATAAATGCCCCATAAGATATTATACTTTTCACTCTTCCTTTTACTATATCTCCTACTTTTAATGATGATATAAATTTATTTTTTTTATCTCTTATATTTTTTTCTATTAATATTTTATGTGATACTATAATATTTTTATTATTATAATTAATATTTATTATTTTAACTTTTATTTTTTTACCTACATAATAATCATAATTTTTTATTGATTTTATATTCATTTGAGAACCTGGTAAAAAACTTGTTATCTTTTTATATAAATTTATTATAAATCCTCCTTTAGTTCTTGATATTATTTTACCTTTTAATATTTTATTATTATTATATGCATATTCTATTTTTTTCCATAATATTAATATTTTTGCTTTTTCATGTGATAATATACATTCTCCATAATTATTAATTTTAATAATTTTTACTTTTAATTTATTACCTATTTTAATTTTTTTCTTTTTTATTTCATTTAAATATACTATCCCTTCATATTTATATCCAAAATCTACAATTACATATTCTTTTAATATTTTTAATATTTTTCCAGTATATATATCATATTTATTAATATATATTATATTTTTATAATAATTATTAAATATATTTTTATTGTTTTTTAATATTTTATAATTCATTTAATATTTATTTTATATATAAATATATATAAAATATATTTATCTATAATATATAGATTAATATATATGAATAATTCTAAAATTAAAAATTTTAATATTATTTATGGTTACCATATTATTAAAGAAGCATTATTTTCTAAAAATATTAATATTTCCTTAATTATTATTAATATTAATAAAAAATATAATTATTCAAATATTATAAAATTAATAAATTTTAAAAATATATCTATTAAATATTTAAATAATAAAATTTTTTATAATATTATTAATAAATATAAAAATAATAAAAAAATTAATGATCAAGGAATAATAGCATATATTAATTTTATTAAAAAAAAAACATTAAATTATTATTTAAATAAAAAAAAATTAATAATTTTAATATTATATTTAATTACTGATATAAAAAATATTGGTAATATTATTAGAACTTCTTTATGTTTTAATGTAGATATTATTATTATTAAAAAAAATTTATATATATATAATTCAGAAATATTTAAAATTTCTTCTGGTGCTATTTTTAAAATTAATATTATTGGGGTTAATAATATTATTAATACTATTAAAATTTTAATAAAAAATAATATTAAAATACTATCTATTTCTGAAAAATCTAATATTAATACTATTAATTTTTTTAAAAATAAAATTTATAATTCAGTAGCATTAATTTTAGGTAACGAAGAAACAGGTATTCCTAAAAATATCTTATCTTTATCTAATAATATTATTAAAATACCTATTAATAAAAATAAAATATCATCATTAAATGTTTCTATTGCTTGTAGTATTATTTTATATGAAATATATAAAAATTTTTTTATTTCTTAATATTATTTAATTAAATAAATATTATTTTTAAATTGTTTTATTATTCTAATATCATTTTTAAATAATTCTCTTATATCTTTTATTTTATATATTATCATTGCTATTCTTTCAATACCTATTCCCAATGCAAATCCAGAATATTTATTATAATTAATATTTACATTTTTTAATATTATTTTATTTATTAATCCACAACCTATAATTTCTATCCATTTTTTATTATAATATATATCTACTTCAAAACTTGGATTAGTAAATGGAAAATATGAAAATCTATATCTATATTTATATTTATTATTAAATAAATTATTTATTAAATATTCTATAATATTTTTTAAATTTATTATATTTACATTTTTATATACATAAAATATTTCTACTTGATGAAACATATTAAATGATTTATTTGTTATTGTTTCATTTCTATATACTTTACCTATAGTAAATATTTTTATTGGTGGCTTTTTATTAATCATATATTTAATTTGTATAGATGTAGTATGTGTTCTTAATAAATATTTATTATTTATAAAATAAGTATCTTGCATATCTCTAGAAGGATGATATTTTGGAAAATTAAGTGCTGTAAAATTATTCCAATCATCTACTATTTCATTACTTTCTATATAATTAAAATTTAAATTATTTAATAAATTAAATATTTTTTCTTTTATAATTGTAATTGGATTTTTAGATCCTAATTTATTATTATTTTTAAATTTTTTTAAATTTAAATAATCATAATCTATTTTAATATTATAATTTTTTTTATTATTATTATTATTTCTTTTAATAATATTTAATATTTTATTTTTTAAATAATTAATTTTTATACCAAATTCTTTTTTATTATTTATTTCTTTAATTTTACTTAAATAATTATTAATTATACCATTTTTATTTAAAAATTTTTTTTTAATATTTAATAATTTTAATTTATTATTTACTTTAATTTTTTTAAAATATAAAATATATTTATCTAATTTATTAATTATATTTTTTTCCATAAAAAATATATAAATATTATTATAATAATAATATTAAATATGAATAAAAATAATATTACTTATATAGTTAAAAAAATATTTTTTAAATATAAAAAAATTTATAATTTTATTATAGGGAAAATAAAATATTTAAAAAATAAATCAGATTATAAATTATATAATTTAATAAATAATATTTATAAATTTTATAATAAATATAAAAATTATAAAAATAATTTTAAAGAATTAAATAATTTATATAATTATGAATATAAAAATAAAATTAAAACTAATAAATCCTTAATATTAGAAATTAATAATAATATTAAAAATATTAAAAATAAAATTAATAATATTATTAATAATATTTATTATTATATTAAAAAAATTAAAAATTTTAATAAAACCAAAAAAAATATAAATAGAGCTATAATAGAAATACGTTCAGGTACTGGTGGTGATGAAGCATGTATATTTGTAAAAGATATATTTAGAATGTATTTTATGTATTTTAAAAAAAATAATATTAATTTTAAAATATTAAATATTAATAATACTAATAATGGTTATAGAGAAGTAATTCTATATATTAAAAAAAAAAATATATATAATTATTTAAAATATGAATCTGGAATACATAGAGTACAAAGAATTCCTAAAACTGAAACACAAGGTAGATTACATACTTCAGCTATTAGTGTTGTAGTTTTACCTAAAATAGTAAATGATAATTTTAAAATTAATAAATCTGATATTAAAAGATATACATTTAAATCTAGTGGTGCTGGTGGACAACATGTTAATAAAACTGAATCTGCTATAAGATTGATACATTTACCTACTAAAATTACAGTTGAATGTCAAGAAGAAAGATCACAACATAAAAATTATGAAAAAGCAATTACTATATTAAAATCAAAATTATATAATTATTTAATAAATAAAAAAGAAAAAAATATTAAAGATAAAAGAAAATTATTTATTTCTACTGGTGATAGATCTAATAAAATTAGAACTTATAATTATCCTCAAAATAGAGTTACTGATCATAGAATTAAATTAACATTATATAATTTAAATAAAATTATGAATGGTGAAATTAATTTAATAATTGATAATTTTTTAAAAATTAAAAAAATTAAAATTTAATAATATTTATAATTTTATTATATACTAAATAATATATTTTATTATATATTATTTTTAATTCATTTATATTAAAATTTTCTAAAACATATTTATTTTGATTACCATATTTAAATTTATTACCTATTCCTATTTTAATTCTAATATAATTTTTAGTATTAATATTATTTTCTATACTTTTTAATCCATTATGTCCTCCAGAACCACCTTTAAATTTTAATTTTACTTTTCCAAATTTCATATATATATCATCCGATATTATTATTAAATTATTATTATTTAATTTTAATTTTTTAAAAAAATATTTTATTGTAATACCAATTTTATTAATATAATTTTTAGAAAATAATAATAATAATTTTATTTTATAATATTTTAC
This sequence comes from Candidatus Shikimatogenerans bostrichidophilus, assembly GCA_029851245.1. Lineage (GTDB taxonomy): Bacteria > Bacteroidota > Bacteroidia > Flavobacteriales > Blattabacteriaceae > Shikimatogenerans > Shikimatogenerans bostrichidophilus_C. Next base: position 45,183 of record CP099826.1, on the reverse strand, counting down.
AATATATATTTTACCATATTTATTATTTATTATTTCTTTTTTATTTTTATTAAATAATAAATTTTTTACTATTAAATTTCCTATATTATGTCTAGTATATTTATATTTTTTATTTGGATTTCCTATTCCTATTATTAAATATTTATTATTATTATTATTTATCATATATTTTTTTTAAATTTGAAATTATATATTTTTTTAAAATTTTAAATTTTAAAATTATATTTATTTTATATATTATTATTATATAATAATTTTTATTATTTTTATATTTAAATTTTATAAAATTTTTATAAATATTATATATTAATCTTTTTATTTTATTTCTCTTATAAGATTTATTAATATTTTTTTTTGGTATAATTACTATAAATTTATTTTTATCTTTTTTTTTATATATTATATTAATTATATTTATAAATATTTTATTTCCTATTTTAAATAATGTTTTTATTTCTTTATTATTTAATTTTTTTTTTTTTAATAACATAATAATAATAATTTATAATTTTAATTATATTATATTAAATTAATAATATGAATTATCAAGAAATTAATAGAATTAAAAAATTAAAAAAAATAAAATTATTAGGTATTAATCCTTATCCTTCTAAAATTTATAAAATTAATTATAATATAAAAAAAATATTAAATAATAAAAATTTTCTTATTAATAATAATAAAATTTTAATTATTACTGGGAGAATTATTAATATTAGAAATATGAAAAATTCTTCCTTTATAGATATTAAAGATTATAGTGATTATATAATACAATTATATTATAATATTAATAATTTAAATATAAAATATAAAAATAATAAATATTATATTAATTTATTTAAAAAATATTTAGATATAGGTGATATTATATATGTAAAAGGAAAATTATTTTTAACTAAAGTTAAAGAATATACAATATTAATTAATAAAATAATTTTATTATCTAAATCTATTTATCCAATTCCTAATATTAAAATTAAAAATAATAAAATTTATTATAAATTTAAAAATAAAGAAAAAAGATATAGAATGAGATATATAGATCTTATAATTAATAATAATATTAAAAAAAATTTTATTATTAGAACATTAATTATAAATTATATTAGAAAATTTTTAAATAAAATTAATTTAATAGAAGTAGATACACCAATATTACAAAATATTCCAGGAGGTGCTAATGCAAAACCATTTATTACTTATCATAATAAATTTAAAAAATATTATTATTTAAGAATTTCTAATGAATTATTTTTAAAAAAATTAATTGTTGGTGGTTTTAAAGGAGTATATGAATTTTCTAGAAATTTTAGAAATGAAAGTATAGATAAAATTCATAATCCAGAATTTACAATTTTAGAATTTTATATACCATATAAAAATTATATATGGATGATGAAATTTATTAAAAAATTATTTAATTATATTTATAAAAAAATTTTAAAAATAAATAATATTAATATTATTAATTTTACTAATAAATTTAAAAAAATTAAATTTTTTAATTTTATTAATAAATATATTAATTTTAAAATTAATGAAAATACATCAAAAAAAAAATTAATTAAATTATCTAATATTTTAAATATTAAAATTAATAAAAATTATAATAAAGATAAAATTATTGATAATATATTTAATTTATTATGTAAAAATAATATTAAATCTCCTACCTTTATTTATGATTATCCTAAATATATGAGTCCATTAGCAAAATGTAAAAATAATAATTCTTTATTAACTGAAAGATTTGAATTATATATAAATGGTATAGAAATTGCTAATGCTTATTCAGAATTAAATGATCCTATAGAACAATTAAATAGATTTAAAAAACAAAATAAAAAAAATATTGATAAAGATTTTATAAAAGCATTAAAAATAGGTATGCCACCTACAGTAGGTATAGGTATTGGTATTGATAGATTAATTGCTTTATTTACTAATAATAATAATATACAAGAAGTAATATTATTTCCACAAATGAAATAAATTTAATAAAATATAATTAAAATATTAAATAATTTATCTTTTTATTTTATATATTTTAAAAATTCTTTATTATTTTTAGTATTTATTATTTTTTCTATAATAAATTCTATAGCTTCTACAGAATTTATTTCTGATATATATTTTCTTAAAATTGAAATTTTATTTAAAGTATATTTATCTAATAATAATTCTTCCCTTCTAGTACTTGAATTTATTAAATCAATTGCTGGAAATATTCTTTTATTAGCTATTTTTCTACTTAATTGTAATTCCATATTTCCTGTACCTTTAAATTCTTCAAATATTACTTCATCCATTTTTGATCCAGTTTCTATCATAGCAGTAGCTATTATAGTTAAAGAACCACCATTTTCAATATTTCTTGCAGAACCAAAAAATTTTTTAGGTTTTTGTAATGCATTAGAATCTATTCCACCTGATAATATTCTTCCAGAAGTTGGGGTAATTGTATTATATGCTCTTGCTAATCTAGTAATTGAATCCAATAATATTATTACATCATGTCCACATTCTACCATTCTCATTGCTTTATTTAATACTATATTAGCTACTTTAACATGTTTTTCAGGATGTTCATCAAATGTAGATGATATTACTTCACCCTTAACACTTCTCTTCATATCTGTTACTTCTTCAGGTCTTTCATCTATTAATAATACTATTAAATATACTTCAGGATGATTTATACTTATACAATTAGCACAATCTTTTAATAAATTAGTTTTTCCTGTTTTAGGAGGTGCTACAAATAATGCTCTTTGTCCTTTTCCTATAGGGGCAAATAAATCTATAATTCTTGTCGAAATTGAAGAATTTTTACCAGATAAATTAAATTTTTTATTTGGAAATAAAGGTATTAAATTTTCAAATGTAAATCTTTCTTTTATACATGATGTATTTACTTCATTAATTTTTTTTATTTTTATTAATTTAAAATATTTTTCTCCATTTTTTGGTAATCTTATTATTCCTTTTATAGTATCTCCATTTTTTAAACAAAATTTTTTAATTTTAGATTTTGATACATAAATATCATCAGGTGAAGTAATATAATTATAATTATATGATCTTAAAAAACCATAATTATCATTATTAATTATTTCTAATACTCCTTCACTAATTATACCTTTAAAATTTTCTGTTTTTTTTTTTTTATAATTTATTATTTTATTAATTAATTTATTTTTTTTATATTTTGAATAATTTTTAATTTTTAATTTTTTTGCTATTTTATATAATTCTTGTATTTTTTTTTTTTCAATTTCCTTATAATTATTTTTTAACATTTAAATATTAATTATATAAATATATATAATTTTTTATATATATAATTTTATTTATATAATATATATAATATATATAAATTATTAATATATATAATTTATTAATAAATTTTTTAATTTATATTATTATTACTTATATAATGAAATGATAAAAATTATAGATAATATTATTATTGGTTCTGGACCAGCTGGATATTCAGCAGCTATATATTTAGCAAGATCTAATATAAAACATATATTATATACTGGGGATTTACCAGGTGGACAATTAATAAATACTAATATTATAGAAAATTATCCTGGTTTTTCAAAAGGTATACTAGGTATTAAATTAATGAAAGAAATGTCTAAACAGGCTATTAAATTTGGTAGTATTATTAAATATAATACCATTATAAAAGTTATATTTTCAAAATTAAAAAATAATTTACATATTTTATATACAAATAATAAAAAAAAAATATTTACTAAAACTATAATTATTGCTACTGGATCAATTCCTAAAAAATTAAATATTAAATATGAAAATAATTATTTAGGATATGGTATTTCTTATTGTGCAATATGTGATGGTATTTTTTATAAAAATAAAAATGTTGCTATTATAGGTGGCGGTAATTTAGCTTTAGAAAATTCTATTTATTTATCTAAAATATGTAATAAAATATATTTAATAGTTAGAAATAATAAATTAAAAGCATCAAAAAATTTACAAAATATTATTTTTAAAATAAAAAATATTATTATATTATTTAATTATGAAATTAAAAAAATATATGGTAAAAAAATAATTAAATATATTATTTTAATTAATAATATTAATTTAATTAAAAAAAAATTAAAAATTTCTGGAATCTTTATATCTATTGGTAGTATTCCAAATACATTAATATTTAAAAATAAAATTAAAATGGATAATAATGGATATATAATTACTAATAATAAATCTACTAATACTAATATACCTGGTATATTTGCTGCTGGAGATGTACAAGACAGTAAATATAAACAAGCTATTACTTCTGCTGGTTCTGGATGTATGGCAGCATTAGACGTTGAAAATTATCTTTTAAATTATAAATAATATGAATAAAAATACATTTAATATTTCTTTAATTAATAATAATGAAAATTTTTTTTTTAAAATAAATAAAAATTTTTTTAATTTATTTAAATATAATTATAATGATTTTAAAAATCCTAATATTAATATTTTTTTAAATAAAAAATATATTAATAATTATTTTATATTTAAATTTAATTTTATAGGTAAAATTACATTATTTTGTGATATTACTTATAAAAAATTTAATTTTAAAATTAAAAATAAAAAAATATTAAACATTTTTTTTTATAATAAAAAATATATTATAGAAAATGATAATTCTTTTATGTTACCTTATAATTATAAAATTATTAATATTTCACAATATATTTATGAAAGTATTTTATTTATGATACCTATTAAAAAAATTTATCCTAAAATTAAAAAAAAATTATTTTTTTAATTTATATTATTAAATATAATTTTTTTTATATTATAATATAATAATATTTATATATTAATATGGCACATCCAAAAAAAAAAAAATCTGTTTATAAAAAAAAAATAAGATTTTCAAAAAATAATAATAATTATTTATTACCTTTATTTTATAATAAAAATTTAAATAAATATATTAATTTTCATAATATAATTATTTATAATAATATTATTTATTATAAAAATAAAATTATAATAAAAAAATTATAAATTAATATTTTTTTTATATTTTATTTTATTTAAATATAAACCATATGCTGGTACATTAATATTAAAAAATATTTTTTTTTTTTTTATTTTTTCTTTTAATTCCTTAATATTTATTTTTTTTATTCCTACTTCTATACAAATAGATATAATATATCTTACCATTTTCCTTAAAAATCTATTTGATTTAATATAAAAAAATATATAATTTTTATATTTTTTCCAATATGCATAATATATATTACAATTATAATTGTTATTTATATTATTTTTTTTAATTTTAGTAAATAAATAAAAATTTTTTCTATTTATTATTATTTTTATTGCTTTATTCATTAATTTTATATTTAATTTATTTTTATAATTCCAATACCAATATAAATTTTTATAAAATGGATATTTTTTATATGATATTATATATTTATATTCTCTAAATTTTGCATTAAATCTAGCATGTATTTTATTATTTACTTTAAATATCTTATATATTACTATATTAAATGATATTAATATATTTATTTTATATATAAATATTTTTTTATTAATTTTTTTTTTGTAATTAAAATGCGCATACATTATATTTGCATGTACTCCACTATCTGTTCTACTGCATCCTATAATATTAATTTTTTTTTTTAATATTATTGAAATTTTATTTTCTATTTCTTCTTGTATAGTAAATTTAGTATTTTTTTGTTTTTGCCAACCATTATAATTATTCCCATTATATGATAATTTTATAAAATATTTCATATTTTTAAACCTATTTTTCTTAATTTTTTAATAATATTAATATTTTTTTTAAAATAAGTTTTTATATTATTAATATTATTTTTATTTAAAATATTTATTATATTATTTTTTATATCATATAATAATTCTTTAATATTATTATATTTATTTTTTATTTTATAAATTATATATTTTCCTATTCCTGGTATATTTAATGATAATAATATTTTATAATATTTATTATTTTTTGAATCTTTTATTTCATTTATTATTCTAATAGATTCTTTTTTAGTTACATTTATTAACAATAAATCTTTTATTTTTAATTTATATATATATGTAATATTTTTTAATTTATTATTTAATAATAATTTATTAATTATATTTTTATTAATTTTTATATTCATTATTTTTATAAAATATTTTATTTTTTCTATTCTTTTTATATTACAATTTTCATTTTTACAATATAAAATTTTATTTTTTTTTTCTAAAAAAATATTACAACAAGGACAATATAATGGAAAATTAATATTTTTATAATTATAATATTTTTTATTATTTAAATTTTTTATTATTTTCGGTATTATATTGCCAGATTTTATAATTACTATTTTATCATTTATTGATAAATTATATTTTTCAAAAATATTACTATTGTATAAAGTCGCTTTTTTAATAATAGTACCATCAATTATTATATTTTTAAAATTTACTACTGGTACTATTATTCCACTTTTTCCTATTAAAAATATTATTTTTTTTACTTTTGTAATATATTTTTTTTCTTTAAATTTATATGCTATACACCATTTATAAAATATATTATTATTTTTTAATTTATTTTTTAATTTAAAACTATTTATTTTAATTACTATACCATCAATAGGATATAAACTTTTATTTATATTTTTTTCCCAATAACCTATATATTTTAATATTTCTTTTTCATTATTACATATTTTATATGATTTTTTTTGAAATTTAAAATTTAAATATTCTAAATATTTTATTGATTTTAATTGATTATTAATTTTTATTAAAAAATTTTTATTTTTTGTATATATATAATATGGTATAAATGTTAAATATTTTATTAATTTATTATTTTTTTTAGTTTTAGTATGTATTATTCCATTAACTGCATTTCTTGGATGAGAAAATATTTTTTTTTTATTTTTTTTTTTATAATTATTAATAATTATAAAATTTTTTTTTGAAATTACTATTTCACCTTTTATATCAAAAAATTTAATATTTTTTATTTTATTTATATATTTTGGAATATTTCTAATATTAATTACATTATTTATTACTTCATTCCCAGATTTTCCATTACCTCTAGTAATAGCATTTTTTATTTTTCCATATTTATATATTATACTAATTGCAATACCATCATATTTAAATTCACATATATAATTAGTTTTTTTATTTATTTTTTTTTCAATTTTATTTTTCCATAATATTAAATTTTTTTTATTATAAACATTTTTAATAGTAAACATTTTAAAATAATGTTTAATTATTAAAAATTTTTTTTTAAATAAATTATTATTTAATGATTTTGTTGGCGAATTTTTATAATAATAATTATACTTTTTTTCTAATATTATTAATTTTTTTAATAATTTATCATATTTATAATTTTCTATTAACGGTTTATTAATTATATAATATCTATAATTATAATAATTTATTTTTTTTGATAAATCTATAATTTTATTTTTTATTTTATTATTCATTATTTTTTTTTAATTATTTTTAATATTCTATAATTATTATTTATATCTTTTTTAAAATTAAAAATTTTATTATTTATTTTTTTTTTTAAAAATAATAATATTTTATTTTTTATATTATTTGATATTTCAAAATATATTATTCCATTATTTTTTAATTTTTTTTTATAAAAATTTAATAATATTTTTTTATAAAATAATATTTCATCATTATTATTTACAAATATTGAATTATATGGTTCATATATTATATTTTTATTAATATATTTATAATATTCTTTATAAGATACATATGGTGGATTACTAATTATTATATCAAATAATGGTAGTTTTTTAAAAAATTTTTTATATCTTTTTTTATTATTTAAAATATTAAATTTATAAAAATAAATATTATTAAATATTTTATTATAAAAAAAATTTTTTTTTGATTTATATAATATTTTTTTATTATTTTCTATACAATATATATTACAATTATATATATTTTTTTTTATACTTATTGATATACAACCACTACCAGAACATATATCTAATATATTTAATTTTTTATTTTTATTTTTATTTTCTTTAATTATTAAATTAGTTAATTCTTCAGTCTCTTGTCTTGGAATAAATATTCTTTTATTTAAATAAATTTTAATATTTAAAAAATATGTATACTTAATTATATATTGAATTGGTATTTTCTTTTTTAATTTTATAATATTATTAATAAATATATTATATTTTTTTATATTTATTTTTTTATTTATTAATAAATAATAATATATTTTATTATTATTACATTTAAATATATTTTTAAATATTATAAAAAATAATTTATATATTTCTTTTTTATTATAAATTTTATTTAAAATAATTATAATTTTTTTATAACAATTATTAATTGTTATATTATTTTTTATCATTTATTTTTCCTATTTTTATTTTAACGTTAAAATTTTATTTTACTCCAATTGTTTAATATTATAATTTTTTTAATTTTATATTATATTATTCCAGATCCTATTAATTCATTATTTATATACCATACTATAAATTGTCCAGGAGTTACTGCAAATTGATAATCTTTAAATTTTACTAATATTCCTAAATTATAATATTTTAAATATGATTTTATCCTCTTTATATTATATCTTATTTTTGATATTACTTTTATTTTTTTTTTTTTTTTTAATTTTAATAAAAACTCATTATTTATCCAATGTATAGTTTGTTTTTTAATAAATATTATTTTTTTATATAAATTTATATCTTTTCTTTCACATACATATAATTTATTATTTTTTATATTTTTTTTAAATAAATATAAAGGATATTTATTCCCTTTAATATTTAAATTTTTTCTTTGTCCTATTGTATAATAATAATATCCATAATGTTTACCAATTACTTTACATTTTTTTTTTTTAGAAGAAAAATAATAAATATTACCTTTTTTTTTTTTTATTTTTTTTTGTAAAAAATTTATTATATTTATTTTTCCTACAAAACATAATCCTTGTGAATCTTTTTTATTAGCATTATAAAAATTTAATTTTAAAGCTATTTTTCTAACTTTATTTTTAGTTAAATTTCCTAAAGGGAATAAACTTTTAGATAATTGTAATTGATTTATTCTACATAAAAAATATGATTGATCTTTTTTACTATCTTTTCCTGTTAATAAACTATATATAATTTTATTATTTTTATATATTTTTTTTTTTCTTACATAATGACCAGTAGCTATATAATCTACATTTAATTTTAATGCTGATTTTAAAAATAAACCAAATTTTATTTTTTTATTACATATTATATCAGGATTAGGGGTAATCCCTTTTTTATAACCATTAAACATATATTTTATTACTTCTTTTTTATATTGTTTTCTGAAATCTAATATATAAAATGGTATTTTTAATTTATTTGTTATTAATATTGCATCTCTTATATCTTCCCATATACAATTATTTTTACTCCAATTATACATATATATTCCTATTACATTATAACCTTTTTTTTTTAATAAATATGCTGATACACTAGAATCTACTCCTCCAGATAATGCAATAGCTACTTTTTTCATTTTATTTATTTATTTATTATTTTTCTTATAAATAAAATTATTATCATTTTTTATTTTTTCAAAAAATTTTTTCTGTTTATTATTAATTTTTTTAGGTATCCAAATATTAATTTTAATTATTAAATCTCCTTTACTATATCCATTTATTGCTGGTAATCCTTTATTTTTTAATATTATTATTTCTCCATTTTGAATACCAGATTTTATTTTTATTCTTTTTTTATTATTATCTAATGTTTTTATATATTTAAATGTTCCTAATATTGCTTCTGGTATAGAAATATATAAATTATAATGTATATTTTTTCCTTTTCTTTTAAATTCTTTATGTGCTTTTTCTTTTATTAATATAATTAAATCCCCTGTTTTTCCATTAAAAGGTACTTCATTTCCTTTACCTGATAATTTTAATTGTATTCCATCTGTTACTCCAGATGGGATTTTAATATTTATTAATTCTTCAACTTGTATTAATCCTTTACTATTAGCTGTTTTAGGTATTTTATTTATTATTTTACCTATTCCTTTACATAAATTACATTTTACAGTAGTTTGCATTTTTCCTAAAAAAGTATTTGTTATATTTGTTACTATTCCTGTACCATTACAATTATTACAATTTTTATATCTTATATTAGGTGCTAATTTCATTCTTTTAACTTTTATTTTTTTCTCTAATCCTTTATAAATTTCTTCTAAATTTAATCTTAATGTAATTCTTAAATTACTTCCTCTTAATTTATTTTTATTTATATTTTTTCTTTTTATATTTCTTCTTGTTTCTCCTGATGATGTACTAAATTTAAATTCTGTAAAATTTTCTTCAAATTCATCATTAAATATATCACCAAAATTTGTAAATATATCTTCCATATTCATATTTGATGAAGTACTATAATATTCTTCATTATTATTATTTCCAAAATTATCATATCTTTTTCTTTTCTCAGTATCACTTAATACACTATATGCTTCAGCTGCTTCTTTAAATTTTTCTTCATAAATTTTATTATTTTTATTTTTATCAGGATGATATTTAATTGCTAATTTTCTATATGCTTTTTTAATTTCATTTATTGTAGCATTTTTTGGTACCCCTAATATTTCATAATAATTTTTCATAATATATATTTTTTTAAAAATTATTTATAATTACCTACTATTACTTTACTACAACGTATTATTTTATCATATACTAAATATCCATTTTCTAATATTTTTACTATTTTATTTTTCATATTTTTATCTTTTATATTTTTTAATGAAATTGCTTCATGATAATCCGAATTAAATTTATCTCCTATATTAACTTCTATTTTTTTTAATCCATTAGATTTTAATATTTTAATAAAATTTTTATAAATTAAATATATTACATTATTATTCTTTATATTTTCTATTTTTATATAACGTTCAAAATCATCTAATATAGGTAATATATCTTTTATTATTTTTCCTATATATATTTTATATATATTTTTTTTTTCCTTTTCATTTCTATTTTTATAATTTTCAAATTCTGCTAATATTCTTACATATTTCTCTTTTAATAATAATATTTTATTTTTATACTTTTTAATATTTTTTTTTATATTAAAAATTTTATTTTTTATTTTATTTTTTAATTTTATTATTTTTTTATTTTTCATAATTATAAAATTTATTTATTTATATATATATATAATAAATAATATTTTAATTATATAATTATATGATTGAAAAAACAAAAATTATGAATACTCTTAAACAAAAAAAAATTTCTATTAAAATTAATAGATTTTTAAATAATTTATTTATTTTAGAAAAAAATAATAATAAATTTAAAAATATTTTAATTACTGTTATATATGTATATATTAGTAAAAATTTAAATTATTCAAATATATATATTACTGTATACCCTAATATATATAATAAAAAAATATTAAATTTTCTTAATTTTAAAAAAAATTATTATAAAAAAAAAATTTCTAATTTTTTAAAAAATAATTTTAAAATTCCAAACATTAATTTTCTTTTATTAAATAATAATATTTTAGAATTAATTTATTTAAATAAATATCATAATTTATAATTATTTTTTAATGTAAATAATAATTTTTTTATATTTTTTTTTTTTTTTTTTTCTAAATTTATTATATTTTTTGGCGCTAATAGTAAAAATTTTTTATTTTTTAACTTTTTAATTATTTTATATAAATAATTTTCATAAAATTTTATTTTTATATATATTTTTTTTTTATTTAAATTATTTATAATATTTTTTTTTTTAATAAAAAAATTAAAATTTTTAAATATATAAAATAAATATTTTTTTTTATTTTTTTTTTTATTAATAATCTTTATTTTTTTTATTAACGACAATTTATATATTAAAATAAAATATATTTTTTTTTTATATAATAATTCTTCCTTTTTATATATATATAAATTAAATCTTTTTTTATTTTTTTTTATAAAATTTATTTTTTTTAAATATTTTATAAATTCTAATGTATTTTTAAATTTTTTTATAATATTTTTTTTATATTTTTTTTTTATTATTGGGAATTTTAATACTGTAATATCTTTATTATTTTTGTTTTTTTTATATAAAATATTATAAATATATTCGGTTACAAATGGAATATAAGGATGTAAAATTAATAATAATAATTTATAATATTTTAAAGTTTTCTTTAATATAATTTTATTTATATTATTTTTTATTAATTCTAAATATATTGAACAAAATTTTTCTTTAAACAAATTATATATTAATAAAAATGATTTATATATTTTATATTCTTTTATATATATATTTAATTTATTTATTTTATATATTAAATAATTATTAAACCATTTAATTATTATTTTATTTAATTTTTTATTTTTATTATTTTTTTTTTTAATTTTTATTTTTTTTAAATATTTTAATGAATTCCATATTTTATTAATAAAATTTCTACCTTTTTCACATAATTTTTCATTATAAATAAAATCATATTCATTATTTATACTTAATAATCCTACTCTTAATCCATCAGCTCCATATTTTTTTAATAAATAATATAAGTTTTTATAATTTCCTAATGATTTAGAAATTTTATTATTATTTATATCTCTAGCAATCCCTGTAAAATATACTTTTTTAAATGGTATTTTATTTATATAATAACCACTAAATATTATCATTCTTAATACCCAAAAAAATAATATATCATTACCTGTTACTAATATTTTTATAGGATAATAATAATTAAAATTTTTATTATTATTATTATTTATTCCATTTAATACTGATATTGGTAATATCCATGAAGAAAACCATGTATCTAATACATTATTTTCTTGTTTAATTTTAAAATCTTTTTTTTTAATATTATATTTTTTTTTAAAAAGTTTTTTTGCAATTTTATAATTATTAGCTACTACTTCTTTATTTTTATAATAATATACCGGTATTTTATGTCCCCAATTTAATTGTCTAGAAATATTCCAATCTTTTATGTTTTTTATCCATTTATATATTAAATTATTATATTTATTTTTAGGATAAAAAATTATTTTATTTATATATTTTTTAATATTTTTTACAATTTTTTTAATTTTTAAAAACCATTGTAAAGATATTTTTTTTTCTATTATTGTATTTGTTCTTTCAGAATATGCATTTTTACTTAAAATTTTCTTTTTCTTTACAAAATTACCTAATTTTTTTAAAGTTTTAATTATACTTTTTCTTACTAAAAATCTATCTTTTCCACTAAAATTCATACATTTATTATTTAATGTACCATCATCATTTAAAATATTTATTAATTTTAAATTATATTTTTCTTTATTTTTTTTAAATATTATATAATCTTTTTCACTATGTGCAGGAGTAATTTTTATACATCCTGAACCAAATTTTTTATTTACTAATGTATTTTTTATTAATGGTATTTTTCTATTTATTATAGGTATTATAAATTTTTTATTTCTAAATAATTTATATCTTTTATCTCTATTATTTACACAAATTGCTGTATCTCCAAATATTGTTTCTGGTCTTGTTGTTGATATTACTATATTATTTTTTTTATTTTTAGTATAATATTTAATATAATATAAATCTTTTTTTTCATTTTTATAAATTACTTCTTCTTCTGATATTGTAGTTTTAGCATAAATATCCCAATTTACTATCTTATTATCTTTATATATTATTCCTTCTTTATATAATTTTATAAATACTTTAATTACTGATTTATAATGATTTTTATCCATAGTAAAATATTTTTTTTTCCAATCACATGAACATCCTATACTTTTTAACTGATTTATAATTATTTTATTATATTTTTTAGACCATTTTAATATTATTTTATTAAATTTATTTTTACTTATTTTATTAATTTTTATACCTTTATTTTTTAATATTTTTATTATTTTTATTTCTGTTGCAATTGATGCATGATCAGTACCAGGTATAAAACATACATTATATCCTAACATTCTATATCTTCTTGCAAAAATATCTAATATAGTAAAATTTAATATATGTCCTATATGTAAATCTCCTGTAATATTTGGTGGCGGTAATAATAAATTAATACTTTTTTTATTTTTATTAATTTTTGAAAAAAAATATTTTTTTAAATTCCAATTCTTATATATTATTTTATCATATTTATTAAAATTATAATTTTTATTTTTTTTATAATATTTTAATCTCATTAAATATTTTTTTTAATTTTATAAAAATCTACTAATTGTATAATTGACATTTTTGAAGAATCTCCTTTTCTATATCCAGCTTTCAATATTCTAGTATATCCACTATTTCTATTTTTTATTTTATTTAAAATTTCATTAAATAAAATTTTTATAATTTTTTTATTTTTTAATTTACTATATATTATTCTTTTAATACTATATGTATTATTAATTTTTATTTTATTTAATATTGGTTCTATATATTTTTGTAATTCTTTTGCTTTTCTTAAAGTAGTATATATAGATTTATATTCTATTAAAGAACAACACATATTTGACAACATACTCTTTTTATGTGAATATTTTCTACTTAAATTTTTTTTATTTTTTATATGTTTCATTTATAAATTATATTTTTTAATATTCATTCTAAATCTTAAATTATTTTTTTTCATTTTTTTTATTAATTCTTTTAAAGATTTTTTACCAAAATTTTTTATTTTTAATAATTTTTTTTTCTTTAAAATTACTAAATCTTTCCATTTATAAATATTATAATTATGTAAACAATTTATTGTTCTAACTGAAAAATTATAATATTTTAATTTAGTATTTAATAATTTTTTAATTTTAAAATATTCTATATTAAAATATTTATTTTTTATATCTTTACTAATTTTATAATAATTCTCTTTTTTATAAAATACATAAAACATTTTTATTAATATTATTGAAGATTTTCTTAAAGCATTTATAGGTGTAATACTACCATCAGTATATATTTTAATTTTTAATTTTTCTAATTTATTTAAATCATCATTATTATTATCAATACTATTTACTTTTATACTTACTTTTTCTATTGGAGTAAATATTGAATCTAAAGATATAAAATCTTTATATATTTTTTTACTTTCTGATGTTACATATCCTTTTCCTTTTTCTATTATTAATATTGCTTTAAATCTTACAAATTTCTCTTTATTACATATTATTAATTTTTTATTTATTACTTCTAAATCTTTAGTAAATTTATTTATATCTTTCGCATATATTTTATTTTTATTATTTTTAATATTTATTTTTATAAATATTTTATTTTTTATTACTCTTATATTTTTCTTTAATTTAAACTTTATTTTTTTTAAATTTAAAATTATTTCAGTAACATCTTCTACTATTCCTTTAATACATGAAAATTCATGTTTTATCCCTTTTATTTTTAAATAACTTATACTATATCCTGTAATAGATGATAATAATATTCTTCTTAATGTATTTCCTATCGTTATTCCATTTCCATTATTTATAGGATATATTTTAAATATTCCTAAATTATTACTTTTTTTTAATATTAATATTCTTATATTTTTTAACATTTATATTTTTATTTATTTATTCTATTTTATCTAGAATACCATTCTACTATTAATTGAGTATTTATTTTATCTTCTATATCATTTATATTAGGTAATCTTAAACATTCGGCTCCCATTATTTCTTCTTTCCATTTTAACCAATTTTTTATATATTTTTTATTTATTATTAATGTATTTAATATATTAATATTTTTCTTCATTTTATTTTCTAAAGTTATTATATCCCCTACTTTTATATTATATGATGGTATATTTATTATTTTATTATTTACTTTTATATGTTTATGTGTTACTAATTGTCTAGATGCTATTCTTGATATTGCATATCCTATCCTATATACTACATTATCTAATCTTCTTTCACACATTTGTAATAATAATTCTCCTGTTATTCCTTTTTTTTTACTTACTATATTAAACATTCTTTTAAATTGTTTTTCTAATATACCATACATATATTTAATTTTTTGTTTCTCTAATAATTGTATTGAATAATAAGATTTTCTTTTTTTTCTATATTTTAATATTCCATGTTGTCCTGGGGCATATTTTCTTTTAAAATAATATTTTTTATTCCCATATATAAATTTTCCAAATCTTCTAGATATTTTATTTCTAGGTCCTATATATCTTGACATATTTTTTAATAATTTTAAATTCTTCTTTTTTTTGGTGGTCTACATCCATTATGTGGTAATGGTGTTTTATCTTTTATAGATAATATTTTAATTCCACTACTACTTATTGTTCTAATTGCGGAATCTCTTCCTATTCCAGGCCCTTTTATTATAATATCTACTTTTTTAATCCCATATAAATAACATTTTTCTGATATATTTTTAGCAATTATTTTACCGGAAAAAGGAGTATTTTTTTTTGATCCCTTAAATTTCATTTTTCCTGATGATGACCATGCCAATACATTACCTAATTTATCGGTTAATGATATAATAATATTATTAAATGTAGAATGTATATATATATTCCCATAATATATAACATTTTTCTTTTTTTTAATTACTTTTTTTTTTTTCATATTTTATTTTTTAATTATTTTTTTTTTATTTGCTACTGTTTTTCTTTTTCCTTTTCTAGTTCTAGAATTATTTTTAGTTCTTTGTCCTCTTAATGGTAATCCTTTTTTATGTCTTATTCCTCTATAATTATTTATATCTTTTAATCTTTTAATATTTAATTGTACTTCTGCACGTAATTCACCTTCAATTTTAATATTTTTAGTTATATAATTAATAATTTTTTTTTTTTCTTTTATATTCCAATCTTTTACTTTTTTATCATATTTTATATTATTTAATAATAATATTTTTTTTGATAAATTAATACCAATTCCATAAATATATGTTAACGCTATTATTCCTCTTTTATTATTTGGTAAATTTATTCCTAATATTATTGACATTATACTTATCCTTGTTTTTGTTTATATCTAGGATTAATTTTATTTATTATTCTTAATCTTCCTTTTCTTTTTACTATTATACAATTTTTATTTCTTTTTTTTAAAGATACTACTATTTTCATTTTTTTTATATTTCTTTAATATCTATATATTATTCTACCTTTATTTAAATCATAAGGTGTCATTTCTAATTTTACTTTATCTCCTAATAATATTTTAATATGATTTTTTCTCATTTTACCTGAAATATGCGCTAATATTATTTTACTATTTTCTAATTTTACTTTAAACATTGTATTCGGTAAAGTTTCTATTACTATACCATTTTTTTTAATATTATTTTGTTTTATCATTTATTATTTTTTTATTTTATATTATATTATATTATATTATATTATATTATATTATATTATATTATATNTATTTATATTATATTATATTATATTATATTATATTATATTATATTATATTATTAAATTTTATTTACTTTACTACCATTATTTAATAATTTTTCATATGCTTTTTTACTATATTTATCTGCATATATTATAATCTTTTTTTTTAATATTCCTTTCGATAATATTTTTAATTTATTCCCTTTTTTAATTTTTTTTAAAGATATTAATACTTTTTTATTTATAATTTTTATTTTATATTTTTCTATTATTTTTTGTATATCTTTAATATTTAAAATATTATATTTTTTTTTATTTCTATTTTTAAATCCAAATTTAGGTATTCTTTTATATAAAGGTGTTTGACCTCCTTCAAATCCTATTTTTTTTGAATATCCTGATCTTGATTTTTGTCCTTTATGACCTCTTCCACATGTTCTACCTTTACCAGATCCTATTCCTCTTCCTATTATTTTTTTTTTTCTTATTGATCCTATATTAGGTTTTAATTTATATATTATCATTTATTTTTTTTTTAAATATTTTATAATTTAATAATATTTCTTTTAATGCATAAAAAGTAGCTTTAACACTATTATATATATTAGTAGATCCTATGAATTTTGATACAATATTTTTAATACCTGCTAATTCTAATACTATTCTGGCAGAATTTCCTGCTATTATTCCTGTACCTTGATATGCTGGATATAAATATATTTTTGTACTACAATATTTATACATTTGTTGATAAGGTATTGTATAATTTATAATTGGTATTTTTATTAATTTTCTATTCGAATTTACATTTGCTTTATAAATTGAATTTGAAACATCTTTTGATTTTCCTATTCCATATCCTATTATACCATTATAATTACCTTTTACTAATATTGTACTAAAACTAAAATCTCTTCTTCCTTTAGTTACTTTACAAACTCTTTTAATTTTTACTATTTTTTCTATTAATTCATATTCTTTATAATTAACTTTTATTTTTTTATTTAATTTTTTCATATATTTTAATTTTATTTTTATATTATATTATATTTTAATTCCATTTTTTCTAATAGTTTCTATTATTATTTTTATTATTCCATGAAATTTATATTTCCTTTTATTTACAAAAAATATTTTTTTTATTTTTTTTGATAATATTTTTAATGCTATTTTTTTACCTATTATATATGCCATATCTGATTTAGTAATTTTATTATTTTTTATATTTTTTTTTTTTTCTACTATAGATGAATATGATATTATAGTATTATTATTTATATCATCTATTATTTGTACATATATTTCTTTATTACTTTTAAATATTGATAATCTTGGATTATCTTTAGTTCCATATTTTTTAATTTTATTTTTATTTTTCATATTTTTTTATTTTATTATACTGATTTTCCTTTTTTTAATATTATTTTTTCATTTTTATATCTTATTCCTTTGCCTTTATATGGATCAGGTTTTTTTAATGATCTTATTTTTGATGCTACTATTCCTAATAATTGTTTATTAATACAAAATAAATTTATTATTATATTTTCTCCTTTTATATTTTCTAATTTTACAAATACTTCTTTACATAATTCTATAATTATTTGATGTGAATATCCTATATTTAATTGTAAAATATGTCCATTTTCACTCACATTTGCTTTATATCCTACTCCTACTAATTCTAATTGTTTATTATATCCTTTTTTTACTCCATTTATCATATTATATATTAACATTCTATAAAGACCATGTAAACTTTTATATTTTTTAATATTTTTTTTTTTATTTAATAAATATATTTTATTTTCTATAATTTTTATTTTTATATTTTTATTAATTTTTTCTTTTAATTTTCCTAATTTACCATTTACATATATATATTCTTTTTTTTTATATATTTTTATATTTTTAGGTATTATTATATATTTTTTCCCTATTCTTGACATATATTCTTTATTACTTTAATATATTATAAACAATATTTCTCCTCCTATTTTATTTTTTATTGCTTTTTCACCTGTCATTATTCCTTTTGAAGTTGAAATTATACATTTTCCATACCCATTTAATACTTTAAATATATTTTTATATTTATAATATTTTCTTAAACTCGGTTTACTTATTCTTTTAATATTTCTTATTACTGAATATTCATTTATATATTTTAAATACAACAACAATTTATATAATTTTTTATTTTTATTACTTTCATTATTTATTATTTTATATTTATTTAAATAATTATATTTATATAATATTTTAGTAATATTTAATATTAATTTTGAATATTTTACATATATTTTATTTTTTTTTGCATAACATCCATTTCTTATTAATGTTATATAATTTCCTATAATATCCATTTTACCAACTTGATTTTTTAATTCCTGGTATTAAACCATTTGAAGATAATCTTCTAAATTCTATACGAGAAATTCCAAAATTTCTCATATATCCTCTTGTTCTTCCTGTTAATTTACATATATTTTTTAATCTTACTATTGAAGAATTTTTAGGTATTTTTTGTAATTCTAAATATTTTTTTTTTTTTTTTAAAATTTCTCTTTTTTTATTATATTTATAAAATAATTTTAATCTTTTTATTTGTCTTGATTTAATTGATTCTTTTGCCATATATATTTTTATTTTTAAAGGGTAATCCTAAATATATTAATAAATATTTTGCTTCTATATCATTTTTTACATTAGTTACAATACTTATATTCATTCCATATATTCTTTTTACATTTTCAAAATTTATTTCTGGAAATATTATATGTTCTTTTATTCCAAGATTATAATTTCCATTTCCATCAAAACTATTTTCTTTAATTCCATTAAAATCTTTTGTTCTAGGTAATGCAATGGATATCAATCTATCTAAAAATTCATACATTATATTTCTTCTTAATGTTACCATACTACTTATTTTCATCCCTTTTCTTAAACTAAACCCAGCTTCATCTTTTTTAGATATTCTATAAACCGATTTTTGTCCTGTTATTAAATATAAATCTTTCATTACATCATCAATATATTTTTTATTTTTTACTGCTATACCTACTCCTACATTTATTACTATTTTAGTTAATTTAGGTACTTGCATTACATTTTTATACTTAAATTTATTAATTAATTTTTTTATTACTATCTTATTATATATTTTTTTTAATTCAGGAATATATATATTATTTATTTTTTTTATCATTTTCTTTTAATATAGTATTAGATTTTTTACATATTCTTAATTTATTATTATTTATTTTCTTTATTTTTATTTTTGTTCTACATTTTAATTTTGGATCTATTATAGATACATTTGAAATATTTATTTTTGATTCTCTATATATTATTTTTCCTACCTCTTTTATATATTTTTTTTTAATATTTC
The DNA here is from genome assembly GCA_029851245.1 of Candidatus Shikimatogenerans bostrichidophilus. Taxonomy (GTDB): domain Bacteria; phylum Bacteroidota; class Bacteroidia; order Flavobacteriales; family Blattabacteriaceae; genus Shikimatogenerans; species Shikimatogenerans bostrichidophilus_C. The sequence continues at coordinate 24,318 of CP099826.1, read as the reverse complement.
TTTTTATTATATTAATATTTTTTACAAGTACTTTATTTTCTTTTTTAAATATATTTATTATTTTTCCTATTTTTCCTTTATTTTTACCTGTTATTATTATTACTTTATCACCAATTTTTAATTTATTCATATTTTTTTTTATGTTATTAATTATTATATTACAAAATTTGATAATGATATTATTTTCATATATCCTCTTTTTCTTAATTCTCTTGATACTGGACCAAATATTCTTGTTCCTTTTATTTCTTTATTTTCATTTAATAATATACAAGCATTATCATCAAATGATATATATGTACCATCATCTCTTTTTTTTTTTTTTTTTACTCTTACTACTACTGCTTTATAAATTTCTCCTTTTTTTATATTACTTTTTACATATATTTTCTTTATTGTAACTACTATTATATCACCAATACTTGCATATTTAGATCCTCCTAATACTCTTATTATCAATACTTCTTTTGCTCCACTATTATCAGTAACTTTTAATTTTGATTCTTGTTGTAACATTTTATTTAATTATTTTTTTTATTATCCAACGTTTTGTTTTACTTAATGGTCTACATTCTAATAATATTACTTTATCTCCAGTTTTAGTAATATTTCTTTCATCATGTGCATAATATTTTTTTTTTCTTAATATTATTTTTTTATATTTTATATGTTTTTTTTTATTTTTTACAATTTCTAATACTATTCTACTTTTATTCATTTTATCACTTATTATTATTCCTTTTCTAATCTTTTTCATAATTTTATTTAAAAATAATTATTATTTATTATATATTTAGTTTTTATAGGTAATTTATTAGAACATAATCTTAATGATTCTTTTGCTATTTTTTCTGATACTCCATTTATTTCAAATAATACTTTTCCAGGTTTCACTATTGCTACATTATATTCTACATTTCCTTTTCCTTTTCCCATTCTTACTTCTTGAGGTTTTTTAGTAATTGGTTTATCTGGAAAAATCTTAATATACAATTTACCTTCTCTTTTCATATATCTCGTACCTGCTACTCTCGCTGCTTCTATTTGTTTTTCTGTAATATATTTTGGTTTATCTATTGATTGTAATCCATATTTTCCAAAATTTAATTTATTTCCTCTTTTAGTATATCCTTTTATTCTCCCTTTTTGTATTTTTAAATATTTTTTTTTTGCCATATTTATTATTATAATTTTTTTTTCTTATAAATTTCTTTATATAAAATTTAAATTTATTTTGATAATTTTCATAAAATTTTGTAAAATCTTTTTTTATTTCATATATCTCATTTTTCATTATCCATACTTTTACTCCAATTTTTCCATATACTGTATTTGCTTCATAAAACGAATAATCTATATTTGCTCTAAATGTTGATAATTTTATAGTACCTTCTTTATATACTTCAGTTCTCGCTATTTCATTACCATTTAATCTTCCTGAAATTTGTATTTTAATACCATTTATTTTCTTTTTCATTGATAAAAATATTGCAAATTTAATAGCTTTTTTATATGAGATTCTATTTTCTATTTGTCTACATATATTACTTGCTACTAATAAAGAATCTAATTCTGGTACATTTATATCTATTACATTTATATTTAAAATAAAAGTTTTTAAAAATTCTTTATTATAATAATTACTATTTTTATTTGATAATGAATTATAATTATTTAATATTATATTTCTTATATTCTTTTTTAAATATTCTACTTCTTTTCCCTTTTTTCCTATTATTATTGCGGGTTTAGAAGTACATATACTTATTATTATTTTTTTTAATATTCTTTCTATTATTATTGTTGAAATACAATATTTATTTAAATATCTTTTTTTTATGTATTCTCTTATTAAATTATCTTCATATACATATAATAAATAATTACTATACCATAATGATTTCCAACCATAAATTATACCTAATCTATTAGATATTGGATTTGTTTTTTGTCCCATATTATTTTTTTACTTTAATTTCTATTTTAATTATACTTAATTTTCTTTTTATTAAATTTATATTTCCTTTAGATAAATATTTTAATTTTCTTATATATTTTGATTTATTTACTTCTAATCTATATATATATAAATTATTTATATTATTATCTTTAGTTCTATTTTTATAAATTGATATTATATATAATATTATTTTTAATAATATTCTTGATTTTTTAAAACTCACATAATTTTTTAATATTTCAATTGCATTTAATACATATTTTCCTTTTATTAAATTTATTAAATTCCTTATTTTTTTTGGTGATATAAGTATTTTTTTAAATATTGATATATATTTTTTATTATTTTTTTTTTTAATTTTTAATGCTCTTTCTCTTTTTCTTTTTCCCATATTTATTATTTATTTTATTTTTTTTGAAGAATGTTTTCTAAATATTCTTGTAGGTGAAAATTCTCCTAATTTATAACCTACCATATCTTCCGTAATAAATACTGAAATAAATTTTTTCCCATTATGTACCATTATAGTATTTCCTATAAATTCTGGTGTTATTAATGATGATCTTGACCAAGTTTTAATAACTTTTTTTTTTTTTAAATTTAAATTATTTTCTTTTATTTTTTTAATTAATTTATAATTTATAAAAGGTCCTTTTTTTAATGATCTTACCATATTTTATTTATTTTTTTAATATATATTTTGAAGATTTTTTATATTTTTTACGTGTTTTAAATCCTTTAGAATATACTCCACTTCTACTCTTAGGATGGCCACCTGATGCTTTACCTTCTCCTCCTCCCATAGGATGATCTATAGGATTCATTGCTACACCTCTTGTTCTAGGTCTTCTTCCTAACCATCTATTATTACCTGCTTTATTTAATTTCTTAAATTTATGATTATTATTAGATATACTTCCAATAGTAGCTATACAATTCAATGAAACTAATTTTTTTTCATTTGAAGATAATTTTAAAATAGCATATTTTTTATCTTTTGAAATTAATTTAGAATAAGTTCCTGCACTTCTTGAATATATTGCTCCATTACCAGGTATACTTTCTATACAACATATTATAGTTCCTAACGGTATATTATATAAAGGTGCTGCATCTCCTATATTTAATATTTTATTATCTTTAGTAGATTTTATTATATTTCCTATTTTTAATCCTTTTATAGATAAAATATACTTTTTTATACCATCTTTATATAATAATAATGAAATATATGCCGTCCTATTAGGATCATACTCTATAGTTTTTACTACTGCTTTTATATTAAATTTATTTCTTTTATAATCAATTATTCTATATTTTTTTTTATGGCCTCCTCCTCTATATCTTACTGTTATTTTACCTTGATTATTTCTACCTCCAGTTTTATTTTTTCCATATATTAATCTATTAATTTTTTTTTTTTTTATTATCTTCATTTTTATTTTCTATTTTTAAATAATTTATATTTTTATTTTTTTTATTAAATTTTACCATTATTTTACTAAAAATTTTTATTTTTTTCTTAAAAAATTCTTTTTTTTTATTTTTTTTTTTTTTTTTTTTTTTTTTTTTTTAATTTTTTTTTTTTTTTTTAAAAATTTTTTTTTTTTTTTTTTTTTTTTTTTTTTTATTCTTATTATATTAATATTTTTTACTTTTAATAAATAATTTTTATAAAAATATTTTTTTAATTCATATTTATTAATTTTTATATTACTTTTATTTAATATAAATGTATATATTAAATATTTTTTATATAAATTAATTGTTTTTAATGTTCTTAAAGGTGTTATAAATAATTTCATATTTATTTTAATTTTAAAATATTTAATATATTATTAATTTTTTTATCTATTATTATTATATAATCTGATATTAATATATTATATATATTAATATTTTTTATTAAATTTATTTTTATATTTTTTATATTTCTTGATGATAATATTAATCTTTTATATACTTTATATGTAATAATTAAATATTTTTTATATTCTTTAATTTTAAAATTTAAATTTTTAAAATATTCTATAAAATATTTAGTTTTATTTTTTTTATATTTAAATATTTTACTATTTATATAATAAATTTTTTTATCTAATATTTTTTTAAATAATAATATTTTCTTAACTCTTAAAAATAATTTTTTATTTATTTTTATTTTATAATTTCTATTATTATTTGGTCCAAATATTCTTCCTCCTCCTTTAAATATTGGATTCTTTATATCTCCTTTTCTTGAATTCCCTGTTCCTTTCTGTTTTTGTATTTTTCTTCTACTTCCTTTTACTTCACCTCTTTCTTTAGTTTTACTATTATTTAATCTTTTATTATTTAAATATCTTTTTACATACAAATATATTATATGATTATTATTTTTATATTTAATATATTTTTTTATATTTTCTATATTTTTTTTAATTATTTTATTAATTATTAAATTTTTCATATTTTTTTTTTATTATTAAATATTTATTTATTTTTCCTGGTACTGATCCTTTTACTAATAAAAAATTATATTTTTCATTAATATATAATATTTTTAAATTTTTTACTGTAATTCTTTTATTTCCCATTCTACCTGCCATTTTAGTACCTTTAAATACTTTTCCTGGATATGTACCAGCTCCTATTGATCCAGGTGATCTTAATCTATTATGTTGACCATGAGATTTTTCACCTACTCCTGAAAAATTATATCTCTTTACTACTCCTTGAAATCCTTTACCTATACTTTTACCTATAATATCTATTTTTTCTCCTATTTTTAATATTGTAAAATCTATATTTCTTTTATTTTTAATACTTTCAATATTTTTATATGTTATTTTATTAAATTGTAATATATTTTTATAATTATTAACTTTATATTTTTTAAATATTCCTTTTAAAGGTTTATTAATTTTATTACTTTCATTATATCCTATTAATATTGAATAATTATTAATATCATTTTTTTTAATATTTATTATTTCACTTTTTACTAATTTTAGTATAGTACATACATATAACTTATCTTTTATATATATACTTATCATTTCTTTTTTTTTTCCTATTATTCCTATTCCTATCATTTATTTATTAAAATTTAAATTTTACTTCTACACTACTTGGTAAATTTAATTTCATTATTTCATTTACTGTTAATTTATTAGCATTTAATATTTCTAAATATCTTATATGTATTAATAATTCAAATTGTTCTCTAGATTTTTTATGTACATGAGGAGATTTTAAAACAGTAAATTTCTTAATTTTTGTCGGTAATGGTATAGGACCATTTATTTTAATCCCGGTAAACATTATTGTTTTTATTAAAATTTTTATTGTTTTATCTAATAATATATAATCATATGATCTTAATTTAACTTTTATTTTTTTTATAATTTTTTTTTTTTTTTTAATTATTTTTTTTATATTTTTCATTTTTTTTATTTATTTTCTAAAAGTTTATTTGTTATATTTTCTGGTAATATACTATAATGAGAAAAACTCATATTAGATACTGCTCTACCAGATGATAATGTTCTTAATACTGTTATATATCCAAACATTTCTGATAATGGTACTATTGCTTTTATTATTTTATCATTTTTTTTATCTATTATATTTTTTACCACTCCTCTTCTTTTATTTATATCACTTATTATATTTCCTATTATATCATTTTTACATATTACTTCTAAATTCATTATAGGTTCTAATATTATTGGATTTGTTTTTTTAATTGCATTTTTATAACCATTTTTAGCTACTATTTCAAATGATAATGTATCAGAATCTACTGAATGATAAGACCCATCTAATAATACTATTTTCATAGATTCTATTTCATATCCTAATAAAGGCCCCATTTTCATTGAATAATAAAAGCCTTTTTCTATTGAAGTAATAAATTCTTTAGGAATATTCCCACCTTTTACTTTATTAATAAATTTTAATCCTTTTTTTTCATATGGCCCAATAGTAAATAAAATATCTGCAAATTTTCCTCTTCCTCCAGTTTGTTTTTTATATATTTCTCTATGTTTAATTTCTTTAATTATTCTTTCTTTATATTCAACTTTAGGATTACCTTTATTAATTTCTATATTAAATTCTCTTTTTATTCTATCTATTATTATTTCTAAATGTAATTCTCCCATTCCAGAAATTATTATTTGTCCTGTTTTATTATCTAATTTTACGTGAAATGTTGGATCTTCTTCTGTAATTTTATTTAATGCTAAATTTAATTTATCTATATCTTTTTTATATTTTGGTTCTATCGCAATTCCCATTACTGGATTTGGAAAATTTATATTTTCTAATAATATAGGATATTTTTCATCACATAAAGTATCACCAGTTTTAATATTTTTTATACCTACTCCGGCAAAAATATCTCCTGCTAATATTTTTTTAATTGGTATATTTTTATCGGCATGTATTTGATACATTCTTGAAATTCTTTCCTTTTTTTTAGTTCTTACATTATAAATATAATCTCCTACTTTTAACTTTCCTGAATATACTCTAAAAAATATTAATTTTCCAAAATATTTATTTATCATTATTTTAAATGCTAATGAACAATACGGATAGTTTATACTAGGTTTTATTAAACATTCTTTATTATTATTTATATTAATACCAAATATTTTTTTAGTATTTAATGGAGATGGTAAATACATACATATTGCATCTAATAATGTTTGTACTCCTTTATTTTTAAATGAACTACCACATAATATAGGTACTAAATTTAATTTATAAGTCTGTTTTCTAATTATTGATATTATTTTTTTTTTTTTTATTTTTTTATTTTCTAAATAATCATTCATTATATTATCATCATATTCTGATAAAATTTCTAATAATTTTTTTTTATATTTTTTATAAATATTTATATTTTCTTTAGGTATACTTTTTTTATAATATTCCATACCATAATTTTCTTCCTTCCATATTATATATTTTTTATTTATTACATCTATTATTCCTATAAATACTTCATTTTTTATTATTGGTATTTGTAGTATTACAATATTACAAATTAATTTATTTTTTATTTCTTTACATACTTTAAAATAATTAGAACCTTTTCTATCCATTTTATTAATATATCCTATTCTTGGTATTTTATAATTATTAGCTTGTTTCCATACTGTTTCGGATTGTGGTTCTACACCTTCTACCGCACTAAATAATACTACCATACCATCTAATACTCTTAATGATCTTTCAACTTCTACTGTAAAATCTACATGGCCTGGAGTATCTATTATATTAATATTATATTTTTTTTTTCCATAATTCCATATACATCTAGTTGCTGCTGATGTTATTGTTATTCCTCTTTCTTGTTCTTGTTCCATCCAATCCATTGTAGTATTACCTTCATGTACTTCACCTATCTTATGATTAATACCAGAATAATACAATATTCTTTCTGTTGTAGTCGTTTTTCCTGCATCAATATGTGCTACAATTCCTATATTTCTTGTATATTTTAATTTATTATTTTTCATATTATTAATTTTTAAAATTATAAAATCCTTTATTTTTATTAAATAATTTATCTATTTCATTTTTTTTTTTTATTGATTCTCCTATCTTATTATAAGCTGCTATTATTTCTTCTGCTAATTTATTTGACATACTTATTCCTTTTCTTTTTTTAGAATATAAAATTAACCATTTTATTGAATAATAAATACTTTTTTTTTTACTTATTTTTTTAGGAATATTATATGTAGTACTTCCAATTTTTCTAGCTTTTATTTCTACACTAGGTTTAATATTATTTAATGCTTTTTTAAATATTTTAAATGGTTCTTCATCTTTTATTTTATTTTTTACTATTTTTAATGTATTATAAAAAATATTATATGATAAATTTTTTTTACCATTTTTCATTAAAATATTTACAAAATATGTTACTATTCTACTTTTATATTTAAAATCTCTTTTATAAATTCTATATTTTTTTTTTATTTTTATATTTTTATTTTTTCTCATTTTCTTTTATTCTTTTAGCTCCATATTTACTTCTACTTTTTTTTCTTCCTTTTACTCCTTCAGTATCTAATACCCCACGTATTATATGATATTTTACTCCAGGTAAATCTTTTACTTTTCCTCCTTCTACTAATACCATTGAATGTTCTTGTAAATTATGTCCTTCTCCTCTTATATATGCATTTATAATTTCTCCATTAGTTAATTTAACTTTAGCTACTTTTCTTAATGCTGAATTAGGTTTTTTAGGTGTTATTGTATATACTTTTATACATACTCCTCTTTTTTGAGGGGCTTTTTTTAATGATAAAGATTTATTTTTTTTAATAATCTTTTTTCTTTTTTTCCTTATTAATTGTTGTATAGTAGGCATTAATATTATTTTTTAAATTTTTATTTATATATTTAAATGTAGATAATATTTTAGTTTTATTTTTTATAATTGCTATATTATGTTCAAAATGTGCAGATAATAAATTATTATTTGTTAAATATGTCCATTTATCATTACTTAAATATACTTTTTCACTACCTTGATTTACTATTGGTTCTATTGATAATACCATTCCATTCTTTATTAATATTCCTTCATTTTTATTACCATAATTTGGTATATTAGGAAATTCATGTACATTTTTTCCTATTCCATGTCCCATTAATTCTTTTACTATAAATAATCCTTTTTTATTACTAATATATTTATTTATATTATATCCAATATTACCTATTTTTTTATTAATTTTACAATTTTTAATTCCTATATATAAAGATTTTAATGTAAATTTTAATAATTTTTTCTTTTCTTTTGACATTCTTCCTATTCCAAATGTATATGCATGTTCACCATAATAATTATTCATATATACTCCACAATCAATACTAATAATATCTCCATCTTTTATAATATAATTTTTTGGTATACCATGTACTACTTCATTATTTATTGATACACATATTGTTTTTGGAAAATTATATAATCCTAAAAACGCTGGTTTTCCTTTATTATCTAATATATATTCATATGCTAGATTATCTAATTTTAATATATTTATACCAGGTTTAATAACCTTTGCTATTTCTCCTAAAGTTTTAGAAGTTAATATTGAACTATTTTTTATTAATTTAATTTCATAATTATTATATATCATTCTTTTATAATAACTATTTATTTTATATTTTTATATATAAAATATAGGTGGTACTAGATTTGAACTAGTGACCTTTTGTTTGTAAAACAAATGCTCTAAACCACTGAGCTAACCACCTTTTTTTTATATATAATATAATAATAATTATATATATATTATATAATTTTATTATTATATATTTTTATTATATATCTATTTTTAATTTTCCAATTTTATTAATATCTTTTATAATTTTATTATCTCTAATATTATTATTGCTATTATTCCATTTTATATAATTATTTTTCATAATATTTTTTATTTTATATATATAATCTTCAAAACTTTTTTTATTTTTAAAATTAATATTTTTTATTTCTTTAATAAATTTTATAATATTTGTCCCATAATATTTATATTTTATTACTTTATTATTTTTATAATTATATTTTTTTTTTTTTTTAATATTTCTTTTAAAATATATTTTTTTTATAAAATTATATTTTATTAATAAATATAATTGTTCCCATATTATATATTTATTTTTTATTTTATTTAAATATATAGGATTTATTAATTTCATTAATTTTATTATATTTAATATATTTTTTTTTCTAATTTCTTTATCATTAATATTAATTACGTATTTTATTAATTTATTAATATTTTCTCCATATTCTGGAAAATTTATTATTTTATTATTATTTATTTTCATTATATATTTATTTATATTATATATAATTATAATTTTTTTTATTATAATAAATTATTATTAATTATGTCAAAAATTTGTAAAATTACTAATAAAAAATCTATTATAGGCAATAAAATTTCTAAATCTAATAATAAAACTAAAAGATGGTTTAAAATTAATATTTTTAAAAAAAAATTTTATAATTATAATATTAAAAAATGGATTAAAATGAAAATTTCTACAAAAGCTATTAAATTAATTAAAAAAAAAGGATTTAATTTTTTAATTAAAAAAAAATAATAATTATTAAAATTTTTAATTTTATTATATATATAAATATTTTTATAATAATATGAAAAAATCTAAAAATAGAAAAACTATAATTTTAAAATGTACTATACAAAAAAAAAATAATATTTCTAAATATTATACTACTAAAAATATTAAAAATAATAAAAATAAATTAAAATTAAAAAAATATAATTATATTTTAAGAAAAAAAACTATTCATGAAGAAATTTAAAAATTATAAAATTAAATTTATTAAAATGATAAAAAATAAAAATAATTTTTATTCTTTTATAGATAAAATTATTACTGTTAATAATAATAATATTAATATTAATAATATTAATAATTTATTAAAGTTTTAATATATTTATACTTTTTAATTAAATTATTTTATTTATAAAATTATATATTATTTTTTCCCCTAATTTCCCAGAATACTGTGGATAAAATAATAATCCATAAATATTATTTTTTTTTAATATTGCACTATATGTTTTTATATAATTAGTATGTGATATACAATATGCTCCAATATCTATATATTTATTATTATTATAATATTGATAATATTTTTTTTTAATATTATATAATATTTTATCTTTATTATTATGATAATTTATTCTAAATCCTATATTTTTTATAAATTTCTTATATTTATAACTATATATTTTTTTTACTATAATATTATCAAATATATTTAATAATTTTAAATTCTTATATTCTTTACACAATATATATAGACCATTTACTATACTTAATATTGGTTTATCATAAATTTTTATAATATTATTAATTTTATATTTATTAATAATATTTATTGTTTTTTTTATATTATATATAGAAGAAATAATTAATTTATCTGAATTTTTAATCTTTTTATAATTATTAGTAATTATTGGATTAATACCAATTTTTTTAATTAAATTTATTAATTTATTATTTTTATTATTATTTAATTTATTTATTATTATTATTTTCATATATAATATTATATATTTTAATATATTCTTTAATAGATAATTGTTCAGGTCTTTTTAAAAAAATTTTATCATTTGTATTATTAATTAATATATTTTTTAAAGAATTTTTTAATATTTTTCTCTTATATTTAAAAGCTTCTTTAATTATAAAAAATAATTTTTTATAATTTATATTATTTATATTTTTTTTATTTTTATTAATTAACAATATTAATGTAGAATTTACTTTAGGAATAGGTTTAAAATTAATATTTTTAATATTTAATATTTTTTTAATTCTAAAAAAATATTGTAAAATTATAGATAATTTAGTTCTTTTTTTATTATTTATTTTACTTATTAAACTATTTACAAATTCTTTTTGTAATAACAATATACAATTATTAATATATTTTTTATATTTTATTATCCATAATATTATTTTAGACGATATATTATAAGGCAAATTTCCTATAATATAATATTTTTTATACTTTAATTTATTTAATTTAATATTTAAAATATTTTTATTTATTATATTATTTTTATAACTATTAAATTTATTTTTTAAAATATTTACTAAATTTTTATCTATTTCTACTAAATAAAAATTTTTATAATTTTTAATAATTTCTTTACTTAAATTTCCTAATCCAGAACCTATTTCTAAAACACAATAATTTTTATTTTCTTTATTGTATATTTTTTTTAATATATTTAAAATTTTTATATTATATTTATTATTAATTAAAAATATTTGACTATAATATTTTTTATTTATAATTTTTATCATTATTATTAAATTTATTTAAAATTTTTTTAAATTTATCATTATATATTTTTTTAAAAAAAATATAATTTTTATTATAATTAATTTTATTATTTGAAAATATTATTTTATCATTTATTTTAACTTTTTTTTTTTTAATATTAAAAATTTTTAAAAATTTTTTATAAGTATTAGGTAAAAATATATACGATAATTTTATAATAATTTCTAATATTTTTAATGATATATATAATATATTATTAATTTTATTTTTATCATTTAATTCCCAAGGTTTATTAATTGATAAATATTTATTTCCTATTTTTGCTAATTTTATATATATTAATAATGATTTTTTAAATTTATAATTTATTATATATTCATTAATCTTTTTAAAATTTAATTTTAAAATATTTAATATTTTTTTATCCAAATTATTAATATATTTTTTTTTATATATAGGAATTTTATTATTACAATTAATATTTAATAATGTTATTATTCTTTTAAATAAATTACCTATTACTCCAATTAATATAGAATTATTATATAATTTAAATTTTTTCCAAGTAAAATTAGTATCTTTTCTCTCTGGCATATCCATAATTAATGTAAATCTTAAACTATCTTCCATATTTGGAAAATATTTTAAAAAATACTTTATTTTTATATTATATTTATTAGATTTAGATATTTTATTATTATTAATATTTAAAAAATAATTAGCGGATATATTAGAAGGTATTATTAATTTTTTATTATAACTTTTATATATTACTGGCAATAATATACTATGAAATATAATATTATCTTTTCCTATAAAACTAATAAATTTAATTTTTTTATTATATATTATTTTTTTATATACTTTTTTTTTTTTTTTACTATAATATATTATACTACTTATATATGCTATTAATGCTTCAAACCATACATATATTACTTTATTTTTTATATTTGGTAATTTAATACCCCATTTTAAATCTCTTGTTATACATCTATTACTAATATTATTTTTTAAAAAAAATTTTATACTATTAATAACAATTTTTTTATTTTTATTTTTAATTAATAATAAAATATATTTTTTTATAATTTTATTAGTTATTTTAAAATTAATATAATAATTTATAGTTTTTTTATAAATAGGTTTTTTTTTACTTAATATTGAAATTTTATTTAATAATTCTCCTTCTTTAATAAAATTACCACATTTTTCACATAAATCTAAATATGCATATTTATATTTACAATATGGACAAATACCGATAATATATCTATCAGCTAAAAAAAAATTATATTTTTTATCATATAATTGATAATTTTTTTTTTTATATAAAATATTTTTTCTTAATAATTTATTAAATATTTTTTTAGTTACTTTATGATGTATTTTATTACTAGTTCTATAAAATACATCTAATAAAATATTAAATTTTTTTAAAGTATTTTTAATAATTTTATAATTATTATCTACTATATTTTTAACATTAATATTTTTTTTATAACTTTCTATTAATATATTACTACCATATTCATCTGTACCAGAAATAAATATATATTTTATATTATTAATTTTTAAATTTCTAATAAATATATCAGAAGGTATATATACTCCTGATAAATGACCTATATGTATATTATTATTAGCATATGGTAAAGCAGCAGTAACTATATATTTTAGCTTCATAAATTATTTTAATTATTATGTTAATTATAAATAAAAAAAAAATATTTTTAGGTATAGATCCTGGAATTAATATAATTGGTATTTCAATTATTAAATTTTATAATAATAAAATTAAAATATTATATATTAAAGAAATAAATTTAAAAAATATTAAATATCTTTATAAAAAATTAAAAATTATTAATTTTATAATTAATAAAATTATTACTATTTATAAACCTAATTTAGTATTGATAGAATCTAATTTTTTAGGAAAAAATGTTAAAACTTTAAAAAGATTAATACAATGTCAATTTTGTATATTGTTAAATATTATTAATAATAATATTAATTATATTGAAATATCTCCTAAAATTATTAAATATATTATTACTGGTAATGGAAATTGTAAAAAATACAATATTAAAAATAAATTAAAATATTTTTTAAATAATTTTAATTTTAATTATAGTTTAAATTATGATTATATTGATAGTATTGCTATAATTATTACATACATTTTTTTAAATTATAAATTAATTTAATTATAATAAAATATTTAAAATTTTATTTTTTATAAAAATTATTTTTTTATTATATATAATATAATTTTTTATTAAATTATTATTTTTTAATTTATTTATAATATATTGTTTATTATTATTTTTTTTTTTAATATATATTATTATTTTTTTTTTATTATTTATCATTATAATATATTTTATCTTTTTATTATATAAATATTTATAATTTATAATTGGTTGTTTTTCAAAAAAAATACTATTTTTTTCATTTAATTTATTCCATAATTCTTCGCAAATATATGGAGCAAATATTGATAATAATATTAAATATTTTTTAATTACTTTTCTATTAAATTTTAAATTTTTAATTTTTTTAAAAAATTTCATAAATAAACTAATAGAAGTATTAAAATTTAATTTTTTATAATTATTATTTAATTTATATATTAAATTATATAATATTTTTAATTGATAATTATTATTATAATTATTATAATTATTAATATTAATAATTATATAATTCCAAATATTATTTAAAAATCTTTTTATTCCTTTAATATTTTTTATATTCCAAATTTTATTTTTTTTAAAAGGTGCTAAAAACATTAAATATAATCTAAATACATCAGTTCCATATTTATTTATTATTTTATTAGGATTAATTATATTTAATTTTGATTTAGACATTTTTTCTAATTCTTTATTACATATTATTTTATTCAATTTATTAAACTTAAATTTATAATATTTATATTTTATATTATTATTTAAAAATTTTTTAATATTTAATATATTATTATTAATAATATATTTTTCATTAATATATATTTTTTTATAATTATTAATTTTATTAATTTTTATTAAATCATATGATATAATAATATTTTTATTATTTATTTTATATATTGAATATGAATTATATAATATTAATCCTTGATTAATATATTGTTTAAAAGGTTCTTTAGTATTTATTACATTAATATCTTTTAAAAATTTATGACAAAATCTAGAATATAATAAATGGCCATTAATATGTTCAATTCCACCAATATATAAATCTACATATTTCCAATAATTAATTATTTTTTTATTTATTATTTTATCATTATTATTATTATCTAAAAATCTTAAATAATACCAATTAGATCCTGCAAAACTAGGCATAGTATTTTTATCTAAAGGATATATATTTTTATTATTTTTATCTTTATATACTGTTCTATTTAATTTTATATTCCAATACCATTTATTATAATTATTTAATTTACTATTTTTATTAAAATTTTTAATATAAGGTAATTTTAAAGGTAAATATTTTTCTTTTATATTATATGGAATATTATTTTTATAATAAATAGGTATAGGCTCTCCCCAATATCTTTGTCTAGAAAATACTATATCTTTTAAATTATAAATATATTTTTTTTTAATAATCTTTGAGAAATATATATTTTTAATTTTAAAATGTTTTTTAATATTTAAAATTAAATTATTTTTAATATTAAAAAATTTGTTATTATTATTATTATAATTTATATAAACATCATTTAATGCTAAACTTTTATAATAATTACTTATATATATGTTTATTTTAAAATTATTAATTTTTGATTTTATTAATATTTTATATTTATAATTTTTTAAATTATATATTTTTTTTAAAATATTTAAAATTTTTAATTTATATTTACTTTTAATATATTTTATTAAATTATCTACATTATTTGAAGGTGCACATAATATAATATTTTTAATTTTTTTTATATTTTTTTTTTTAATTATATATAATTTTATTTTTTTTTTATTATTGATATATAAATTAAAATAATTAACTTTTTTTTTACCTATCCATTTTTTTTGTATATTTTTTATATTTTTATCCCATTTTATATATTTATAACCTTTTAATAATTTATCAATATATGAAGTAATCCTTATATGCCATTGTAATAATTTTATTATTTTTATATCATATTCTCCTCTTATACTTTTTCCATTAAATATTTCTTCATTTGATAATACTGTATGTAATTTAGGACACCAATTAACATATGATTTTTTTAAATATATTAATCTATATTTATTTAATATTTTATTAATTTTATATTTATTATATATATTTTTTTTTTTAATTTTATTTTTTAATATTCTAATATTATATATTTTTTTTTTTTTTTTATTATACCAACTATTAAATAATTTAATAAATATCCATTGTGTCCATTTATAATAATTTTTATTATGTGTATATATTATATTATTCCAATTTATAAAAATACCTAATTTTTTAATTTGTTTAATATAATTTTTAATACATTTTTTTATAATTAATTTAGGATTAATTTTAAATTTAATAGCATATTGTTCAGCAGGTAATCCAAAACAATCAAAACCTATAGGATTAATTACATTATAACCTTTACTAATTTTATATTTTGCTATAATATCAGAAAATATATATCCTATTGCATGACCTATATGTAAACCTAATCCTGAAGGATATGGAAACATATTTAATATATAATATTTTTTATTATTAAAATTATTATTTTTTAAAAAATTAATATTTTTATGTATTTTATACCATTTATGTTCTATTTTTTTAAAATTATACATATTATATAAAATTATTTTTTTTATTTATATTTTTTTATTTATATTTTATATATATAATAAAATAATATTATATTTAGTTTTATAAAATTATTATTAAATATAATAATTTTATATAAATATTTAATAAATTGCCGATGTAGCTCAGTTGGTAGAGCACGTGATTTGTAATCTCGTTGTCATAGGTTCGATTCCTATCATCGGCTTTTAAAAATTATATTGGGGAGATACTCAAGTGGCTAACGAGGACAGACTGTAAATCTGTTGATTAATAATCTTCGTAGGTTCAAATCCTACTCTCCCCATTTATTAATTTTATTAATATTATATCGCGGAAATAGCTCAATTGGTAGAGCGTCAGCCTTCCAAGCTGAAGGTTGCGGGTTCAATTCCCGTTTTCCGCTTCTATTTATAAATTAAAATATTAAAATATGTCAAAAGAAAAATTTAATCGTAATAAACCACATTTAAATATAGGTACTATTGGTCATGTAGATCATGGTAAAACTACTTTAACAGCGGCTATTACTAAAGCTTTATCATTAAAAGGTTTAGCAGAAGAAAAAAAATATTCATCTATTGATAATGCTCCTGAAGAAATAGAAAGAGGTATTACTATTAATACTTCACATATTGAATATCAAACTGAAAAAAGACACTATGCTCATATTGATTGTCCAGGACATTCAGATTATATAAAAAATATGATTACTGGTGCAGCGCAAATGGATGGTGCAATTTTAGTAATTGCGGCAACTGATGGACCAATGCCACAAACTAGAGAACATATATTATTAGCAAAACAAGTAAATGTTCCTAAAATTATAGTTTTTATAAATAAAATAGATTTAATAAAAGATAAAGAATTATTAAATTTAGTAATATTAGAAACTAAAGAATTATTAGAATATTATGGTTATAAAAATTGTCCTATTATTAAAGGATCTGCTTTAAAAGCTTTACAAAATAATAATAAATATATTAATAATATATATGAATTACTTGATAAAATAGATACTTATTTCCCAGATCCTATAAGAGATATTAATAAACCATTTTTAATGTCAATAGAAGATATATTTACTATTACTGGAAGAGGTACAGTATGTACTGGTAAAATAGAAACAGGTATTATTAAAATAGGGGATCCTATAGAATGTATAGGACTTGGAAAAATTATTTCTACTGTAGTTACTGGTGTTGAAATGTTTAAAAAAATATTAGATAAAGGAGAAGCTGGTGATAATGTAGGAATACTATTACGTGGAATAGATAAAAATCAAATTAAAAGAGGTATGGTATTATGTCAACCTAAAACTTTAAAATTATATAAAAAATTTAAAGCAGAAATATATATTTTAAAAAAAGAAGAAGGTGGTAGACATACTGGATTTAAAAATAAATATAAACCACAATTTTATTTAAGAACTACTAATATTACTGGTACTATTATTTTAGATAAAAATATAGATATAGTAATGCCAGGAGATAATATTACAGCAAAAATTAAATTAAATAATTCAATTGCTATTAATAAAGGATTAAAATTTGCTATTAGAGAAGGAGGAAAAACTGTAGGTGCAGGACAAGTTATAGAATTATTAAAATAAAAATATATAATAATAATAAATTTATTTTTATTTATATTAATTATTATATATAATACGGATGTAGCTTAATGGTAGAGCATCGGTCTCCAAAATCGAAGGTTGTAAGTTCAAATCTTACCATCCGTGTATATCTTTCTTCTAAAAAATAAATTATTATTTTAATTAAAAATAATAAATAATATATTTATGAATAATATTATAAAAAAAATTAAAACTTATATAAAAGGTGGGATGGTAACTCCAGCACCTCCTATAGGACCATTATTAGGTACATTAGGTATTAATATAATGGAATTTTGTAATAAAATAAATAAATTAACAATTAATAAAAAAGGAGAAAATTTACCAGTTATAATACTATTATATGATAATAAAAAATATGATATAATAATTAAAAAACAATCAATTAAAGATTTAATATTTAAAAAATTAAATATTAATAAAGGTTCTTCAGAACCTAAAAAAAAAATTATTAATAAAATAGATTATAATGAAATTAAAAAAATAGCAAAATATAAAATGTCAGATTTTAATTGTTATAAATTATCATCTGCAATTAATATGATAATTGGTACTTTAAAATCTATTGGTATTGATATAATATATAATAATAAAAATATATAAATAATAATATAATGAATAATACAAATATTATAAATATTTTAAAAAATATAAAAAAAGAAAAAAAAAAATTTGATCAATCAATAGATTTATATATAAATATTAAATTTATTAAAAATAAAAATAATAATTTTTATAAAGAAAATATTAATTTACCTCATAATAATGGTAAAAAAAAAATAATATTAGCTTTAGTAGAGAAAAAATTTAGAGAAAAAATAAAAAAATTAAATATTGATTATATAGGAGGTAAAAAATATATTAATAAAATAAAAAATAATAAATTAAAAAATATTAATTATTTAATAACTAATAAAAATTATTATAAAATAATAATTAATAATAATATTAATAAAATTTTAATAAAAAATAAATTAATCCCTAATACTAATAATTATATAATTACTAATAAACCTTACAAAATTATTAAAAATATATTAAATAATAATATAATATATTTAACTATTGAAATTAATAAAGTTATTAATATTACTATTGGTAAACAATCATATAAAATTGAAAATTTAATTAATAATTATAATTATATCATTAAAAAATTTAATTTATTTAAAATTAAATATCAATTAATTATAAAAAATATCTATATATCTAGTACAATGGGAAAAAGTATAAAAATATTATTATAAAATGATTAATAAAAATAAAAAATTAATAATTAAAAAAAAAATTGAAAAATATCTTAAAAAATATAAATATTATTATATAATAGATATTTCAAAATTTAAATCTAATGAATTATTAATTTTTAAAAAAAAATGTTATTATGAAAAAATTAAATTATTAAATATTAAAAATACTATATTTAAAAAAATTATTTCTAAAAAAAAAAAAAATAATAAATTATTAAATATTATAAAATATAATAATTCATTAATGTTATCTAATAATATTAATAATTGTGCTAATGTAATTATTAATAATTTAATAAATATTAATAATATAAAATATCCAATTTTTAAAGTAGCTTATATAGAAAATAAATATTATTACAATAAAAATAATACTACTTTAACTATATTATGTAATTTAAAATCTAAAAAAGAATTAATTATAATATTAATATTAAATTTAATTTATTGTATTAATAATTTTATTAATAATTTAATTTTATATAATAATATTAAATTAATAAATATTATTAATTCATTAAAATATAAATAATTTATAATATAATATAATATAATATAATATAATATATAAAATAAATAAATGAAAAATATTAAAAAAATTGCAAAATTATTAGTTAATTTAAATATTAATGATATTAATAAATTATCTAATATTTTAAAAAAAAAATATAATATTGTTATTAATAACAATATTAATCCTATTAATCCTAATCTTATTAATAATAGCACTAATACTAACACTAATACTAATAATAACACTAATACTAACAATAATACTAATACTAATACTAATACTAATACTAAATCTATAGTAGACATATATTTAAAATCAGTAGGTACTGTAAAATTACCTGTTATTAAACTATTAAAAGAAATAACTGGCTTAACTTTAACAGAATCTAAAAAATATATTGATAATATTCCTAGTTTAATTAAAAAATCTATAAATATTGAAAAAGCTAAAAAAATACAAGAAGATTTTAAAAAAATTGATGCTGTAATAGAAATTAAATAAACTTAATATATTAATAATTTTTTAAAAAATGTATAATTTTAAATATAATAAAATTATAGAATTTAAAAATTTTAAATATAAAATAAAATATCAAGATTTTTTAAAATATCAAATTAAATCTTTTAAAAAAATATTTAATTTAAAAACTCTAAATAAAAAAAAAACTATTTTATTTAAAATATTAAAAAAATATTTTAATATTAAAAATAAAAATATTACTATAAAATTTAAGAATTATTATTTAATACCCCCTAAATATAATATTAAAGAATGTTTATATTATAAATTAACTTATAATATAAATATTAATATTAAATTAGAAATAAAAATTAAAATTAATAATAAATATAAAAAAATTATTAAAAATATATATTTATTTAGTTGTCCATTTATAACAAATACAGCAAATTTTATTTTTAATGGTATTGAAAGAGTAGTAATTTTTCAATTAATTAAATCACCTGGTATATTATTTAATAAAATTATTAATACTAAATTAAATAATACATTATATATTGCAAAAATTATACCTAAAAAAGGTTCTTGGATAGAAGTTATTATAGATAATAATTATAATTTATATATATTATTAAATAAAACTAAAAAAATACCAATTAATATATTTTTAAATTCTATATGGTTTAAAAATAATAAAAATATTATAAAACTTTTTAATAATTACAAAAAAGTTAAAGTAAATATAAATAATCTTTTATATAAAATTAATTTATTTGATATAATTATAAATAATAAAATAATATTAAATAAATATAAAATAATAAATAAAAAAATAATAAAAATTTTAATTAAAAATAAAATTAATTATATATATATTTTTAAAAATATTAATAATATTAGTTATAATATAATAATTAATAATTTTAAAAATACAAATATATCATATAAAAAAAATTTAATAATATTTTACAAAATTATTAAAAATGTATATATAAAAAATTATAAAATAGTAAAAAAATTCATTATTAAAAAGTTTTTTAATAAAAAAGAATATGATTTAGGAAAAATAGGTAGATATAAATTAAATACTAAATTAAAAATAAAATTATCTCATAAAATATTTTATATTACAAAAACTGATATAATCCATATAATTAATAAATTAATAAATTTTATAAATAATAATAATATTATTAATGATAGTCTTTATAATTTATCTAATAGAATAGTAATAGGTGTAGGTGATCAAATATATAATATTTTAAATAAAGGATTATTAAAAATACATTACATAATAAAAGAAAAAATAAAATTTAAAAATAATGAAACTATTAAATTAAATAATAAAATATTTATAAATTCAAAAATATTAAATACATTAATAAATACTTTTTTTGGTACTAGTCAATTTTCACAGTATATGGAACAAATTAATCCATTATCAGAAATTACTCATAAAAGAAGAATTACATTATTAGGTCCTGGAGGAATTACAAAAAATAAAACTAATTTTGAAACTAGAGATATAAATTATAGTTTTTATGGTAAAATATGTCCTATAGAAACTCCAGAAGGACCTAATATAGGATTAATTTCATCATTATGTTTATTTGCTAAAATTAGTAATATGGGATTTTTAAAAACTCCATATAGAAATATAAAAACTAATAAAATACATTATTTAAATTCAGATGAAGAATTAAATAAAATATTTATTCCTTTAAATGTGAAATTAAAAAATAGAAAGTCTGCAATATTTGCTAGAAAAAATAATTCATATAATATTTATAATACTAAAAAAATATTATATAGAGATTATTCTCAAAATCAAATGGTATCTATTACAGTAGGTTTAATACCGTTTTTAGAACATAATGATGTTAATAGAGCATTAATGGGATCTAATATGATGAGACAAGCTACACCATTATTAATACCAGAAGCACCAATAGTAGGGACAGGTTTAGAAAAATATGTAGTATATTATTCAAGAAATTTTATTAATGCTAAATCTGATGGTATAATAAAATATGTAGATTCTAAAAAAATTATAGTTAAATATAATTTTAAAGATAAAAATATAAATTTTTATAACAAATATTATACACATTATTTAAAAAAATTTCAAAAAACTAATCAAAATACATGTATTAATTTAAGACCTATTATTAAAAAAGGAGAAAAAATTAAAAAAAATCAAATCTTATGTGAAGGTTTTGGAACTAAAAATAAAGAATTAGCTTTAGGTAGAAATATTTTAGTAGCCTTTATGAATTATAAAGGTTATAATTTTGAAGATTCAATATTAATTTCTAATAGATTAATTAAAGAAGATTATTTTACTTCAATTACTATAGAAGAATATAAATTAGAAATTAGAAAAAATAAATTAGGTAATGAAAAATTTACAAGAAATATTCCAAATATTAGTAAATCTCAAAAAAATAAATTAAATAAAAATGGTATTATAAAAATAGGTACTGAAGTAAAACCAGGGGATATTTTAATAGGTAAAATAGTACCTAAAGAAGGTATTAAAATTACTCCTGAAATAAAATTATTAAAATCAATATTTGGTGAAAAAATGAGTAATATTAAAGATAATTCTTTAAGAGCACATTCTACATTATATGGAAAAGTAATAAATTATAAAATATTTTATAATAAAAAAAAAAAAAATTATATAAAAATAAAAAATAAAATTAAATATTATTTTATAAAAATTAAAAATAAATTATTTAATAATTTATGTAAAAAAGTTATAAATATTATTAAAAATAAAAAAATAATTAAAAAATTTTTAAATAAATTAAAATTTAAAAAAATTAATTTTAAAAACTTTAAATTTAATAAAAAAAAAATTAAAATAATTAAATTATTAATAACTAATTATAATTTAAAATATTATAAATTATATAATTATTATAAAAGAAAAATTTCTAAAATATTTATAGATAATGAATTATCTACTGGTATAATTAAAGTAGCTAAAGTATATATAGCTCAAAAAAGAAAATTAAAAGTAGGTGATAAAATGTCAGGTAGATATGGGAATAAAGGAGTAGTTTCTAAAATTATTAATGAAGAAGATATGCCATATTTAAAAGATGGTACTATAATAGATATTATTTTAAATCCATTAAGTATACCTTCAAGAATGAATTTAGGTCAAATTTTAGAATCAATTTTAGGATTAATAGGATATAAAAAAAAAATAAAATTTTATAATCAAATTTTTAATAGAAATATTTTAAAAATAATAAATAAATATTCTAATAATTTTATTAAAAATTATGTTAACACTACTTTATATGATGGTATTACTGGTGAAAAATTAGATAATAAAGTATCTATTGGAATTATATATATGTTTAAATTAAATCATATGGTAGATGATAAATTACATGCTAGATCTATTGGACCTTATTCTTTAATTACTCAACAACCATTAGGAGGAAAATCTAAATTTGGTGGACAAAGATTCGGAGAAATGGAAGTATGGGCTTTAGAAGCATATGGTGCCTCAAATTTATTAAAAGAAATGTTAACTATTAAATCAGATGATATAATAGGTAGAAAAAAAACTTATGAATCTATTATAAATAATAAAAAGTTACCTAATTCTAATATACCAGAAGCTTTTAATGTATTAAAATACGATTTAAAAGGATTATGTATAGATCTAAAAATAGATTATAAAAAAAAATAAAATATTTAAAAAATATGAATAAAGAAATTAAAAAAATAACTATTAAATTAATGTCTCCAAAAAAAATTTTAAAACAATCATTTGGAGAAGTTTTATTACCAGAAACAATAAATTATAGAACTCATAAACCAGTTAAAAATGGTTTATTT